>CAZCVS010000027.1:0-5333 GCA_964501845.1 uncultured Iamiaceae bacterium | reverse complement strand
CCACGATCGCGGTGGGCACCGGGCTCGAGCTCTCCGGGATCGGCACCATCCTCGGCGGCGTCTTCGGCGGCGGCCTCCTGGTCTTGATCGGCATCCTCGTCGTGATCATCTTCGCCGTCCGCCGGTCCCGCTCGAAGAAGCGCATCGCGCAGGCCTCGGCCCCGTACCCCGGCTCGTACGGCGGTCCCGCCGCCGGCTGGCCGACCGCACCCGGGTACCCGCCTGCCGGCTACGCGCCGACAGCCCCGGGCGGCACGGGCGCCCCCGCCGCGCCCGCTCCGGGTGGATGGCCGCCCGCCGGAACCACCAACCCCGGTTGGGTCCCGCCGCCCGCCCCGCCTGCCTCCGAGGGACCCGGACCGACCTGGTCGCCCCCTCCGCCGCCCGCCCCGCAGACGCCGGCAAACCCCACCTGGCCGCCAGCCGGCGACGCCCCCGCGGCCCCGCCAGAGGCGAGCCCGTCGGAAGGCTCCTCGGCGCCCTCGTGGAGCCCGCCGCCCTGGGAGCCGCCCACGTGGCAGCCGCCGGCGGGCGACCCGCCGCCCCCGGCGAGCGACGCACCGCCGCCTGCGCCTCCCCGCGGGGGCGACGGCGACAGCGCGTCGTGACCGATCTGCTGCTGCTCACCCGGGACCTGGTCGCGTTCCCGTCGGAGAGCCACGCTGAGGCGCCGTTCGTCGACTGGATCGCCGAGCAGCTGGCCCCGCTCGCCCACCTGACCGTCGACCGGGTCGGCGACAACCTCGTCGCCCGAACCACGGGCTCGAAGCCGACGCGCGTCCTGCTCGCCGGCCACACCGACACGGTCCCCGCCAACGGCAACGCCACGCCACGGATCGAGGGCGACACCCTGTGGGGCCTCGGCTCCACCGACATGAAGGGCGGTCTGGCGGTGATGCTCGAGCTGGCGCGCACCGTCACCGATCCCGCCGTCGAGGTCACGTACGTCTTCTATGCGGCCGAGGAGGTGGCGGCGGTCCACAACGGGCTGGGCCACCTGTTCCGCGACCGCCCCGACCTGCTGGCGGCCGACGTGGCCCTGCTCGGCGAACCCACCGAGGCCGTGATCGAAGCGGGGTGCCAGGGAACCATGCGCTTCGAGGTGACCGTCCACGGGGCCAGGGCCCACACCGCGCGTCCCTGGATGGGCCGCAACGCGATCCACCGCCTGGGCCGCGTGCTCGCCGCGGTGGAGGCGGTGCCGGAGCGTCGCCCGGTGATCGACGGGTGCGAGTTCCGAGAGGCACTCCAGGCTGTCGCCGTCACGGGCGGGGTGGCCGGCAACGTCGTGCCCGACCTGGCCACGGTGACGCTGAACCACCGGTTCGCGCCCGACCGCACACCCGAGGAGGCCGAGGCCGCCGTCCGCGCCGTGGTGGAGCCGTTCCTGGAAGACGGCGATGCGTGCGAGCGCGTCGACATGGCCCCGGCCGCCGCGCCGGCGTTGGGGCACCCCGTGCTCGATGTCCTGGTGGCGCGCAACGGGCTCCCCGTCCGGGCGAAGCTGGGCTGGACCGATGTCGCCCGCTTCGCCAGCAACGGCATTCCGGCCACCAACTTCGGTCCGGGCGACCCGACCATCGCCCACAGCGCCGACGAGTGCGTCGACCGCTGGAGCATCGAGCGCTGCTACTCGGCGCTCGCCGACCTGCTCACCGCCGGGGTTTGAGCGGGGTGGGGGTCTTCCGCCGCACGCGGCGGGCACCGGCGCGGCAGCGCCGAAGCGGCCCGCCCGGGGAGGCGCACTGGTGGGTCGACGCCGACCAGGCCTTCGTCGAGGAGCCGCTGCTGAACGTCCGAGACCTCGGCCGCGGGTGGCAGACCGTGCCGATGCCGAACAACGCCGAGCGGCTCGACCCGCACGGCAGCGATGCCCACTCCGATGCCCTGCGCGTCGAGCGGGACAAGCGCCGGCTGACGGCGCTGGACGAGGGTGCGGCTTGGCGTCAGCGCAAGGAGCGCGTGCTCGTCGTCCCCCGGGTGGAGGTGTTCGCCGATGCCGATGACCGCGGCCACCGTGCGGTCTGGCGGATGCTGGGGCCGGCGTGCCTCGACGCCGTCTGGCGCGAGCGCTGGCGCGAGCGGGAGGTCTCACCGGGTTGGATCGAGGCTCGGTGGAAGGCCGACGAGGAGATCGCCGTGATCGCCGTGATCGCCTCGGTCGACGACGAGGGCACCGGGGCGCTCGGGCAGGTCGATTGGATCACCGTCGAGGACCACACGACGTCGGCCGAGTCCGGCACCATCGACCGCTACGAGCACATCACCGTCTGGTGCGGCCGCGCGCTGGCGACGGTGATCGTCCGCCACGACGACGCGCTCGACCTCGACGACACCACGATGCGCGTGGCGCTCGCCGCCTACCGGCGCCTCTGGCAGCTCGACCGCTGAGGCCGGCGGCCGAGAGCGGCATCCATCAGTCGAAGATCGGGTCCTCGTCGCGAGTGCGCTTGAGCTCGTAGAAGCCGGGCGTGCCGGCCACGAGGACCACCCCGTCCCACAGCTTGCCGGCGGCCTCGCCCTTGGGTGCCGGGGTGACGACGGGACCGAAGAAGCTCACGCCGTTGACGGAGATGACCGGGGTGCCCACGTCCATGCCGACGCGGTCCATGCCCTCGTGGTGCGAGGCGGTGAGCTGCTCGTCCCACTCGGTGGTGGTGGCGGCATCGGCCAACGCGGCGGGGAGGCCGACCTCGGCGAGGGCCTCGGGGATGAGGTCCGGGTCGCTGAGGTCGCGGCCGCCGGGATGGATCCGGGTCCCGAGCGCCGTGTAGAGCGGCAGCAGGACCTCGTTGCCGTGCTGCGCCTCCGCCGCGATGCACACCCGCACCGGGCCCCAGGCGTGCTTCATCATCTCGACGTACTGCTCGGGGAGGTCACGGCCCTGGTTGAGCACGGCGAGGCTCATCACGTGGAACCTCGCCTCCACCGGGCGAACCTGCACCACCTCGAGCATCCAGCGAGACGACATCCACGCCCAGGGGCAGGCGGGGTCGAACCAGAAGTCGGCGACGCCCTCTTGGGGTGCGATGGCAGCAGCGGGGGCATCGGTGGCGACAGTGTCGGTCACGGGAGGTCCGATCGTGGACGGGAGCGGGGAGGGTCACGGTACCGGAGCGACCGTGCGCTCCAACCGGGTTCGCCAGCCATCGTCGGGTCCAGTCCGTACACTGCCGCCGTTCGCCTCACCACAGGAGCACCCATGGCACTCGACGTCGGACAGTCCGCCCCCGCGTTCACCCTCAAGGACCAGACCGGGGGTGACGTGTCGCTCGGCGACTACGCCGGCGAGCAGGCCGTGGCCCTCGTGTTCTACCCGTTCACCTTCACCGGGGTCTGCGAGGGCGAGCTCTGCGCCCTGCGCGACGACCTCGGGACCTACGAAGCCGCGGGGGTGGCGGTCCTCGCCGTCTCGTGCGACTCGAAGAACTCGCAGAAGGTGTGGGCCGAGCAGCAGGGGTACACGTTCCCGCTGTTGTCCGATTTCTGGCCGCACGGCGCGACGGCCCAGGCGTACGGCGTGTTCAACGACGCCCTCGGCTGCGCCAACCGGGCCACGTTCCTCATCGGCAAGGACGGCACGATCGTCGACGCCTTCGAGACCGACAGCCTCGGGACCGCTCGCACGCAGGACCGCTACGCCGAGGCGCTGGCCAAGCTCTGAGGGCGGGTGCGCCGGCTCAGAGCTTGCGCATCACCGTGACGACCCGGCCGAAGATCTGCACCTCGGACGCCGGGAACTCCATGGGCGACAACCGCGGGTTGGACGGCACCAGCACCACCTGGTCGCCGCTGCGGGTGTAGGTCTTGACCGTGGCCTCCTCGCCGGGGATGCCGGCGACCACGATCTCACCGTTGCGCGCCTCGGGTTGGGCCCGCACGACGACGAAGTCGCCGTCGAGGATCCCAGCGTCGATCATGGAGTCGCCCCGGACCTTGAGCATGAACAGGTCGCCCTCGCCGGTGAGGTCGGCGGGCACGGGGACGACCTCCTCCACGTTCTGCTGGGCGAGCACGTCGGTGCCGGCGGCCACTTCGCCGACCAGGGGGACGTGGCGGATGGGCCGGCGCTCCACGGCCGCGCCCGACTGCGGGTCCCACCGCACCTCGATGGCACGGGGCTTGGACGGGTCCCGCCGCAGGAAGCCGAGGCGCTGGAGGGTGGAGAGGTGCGAGTGGACGGTGGAGGGGGAGCCGAGCCCGACGGTCTCCCCGATCTCGCGGACCGATGGCGGGTAGCCCTTCTCCCGCATGGAGGCATCGATGCACTCGAGGATCTGTCGCTGGCGGGCGGTGAGCGCTTGATCGGTCATGGAGGCTCCTTGCGTGCTGCCCGCGAGGGGCGAACAGGTGGTCGACCGAGACCGTAGCATCGCACACCTGTTCGGGCAAACATCTGTTCGTCGATGGGCTTGACGGCGAACGGGCGTTCGTGGTTAGAGTGGGATCTCCGAACAGGCGTTCGTGGAACGGGCGTTCGGAAGCCCTCGCTGTCAGACCCCCTGGGGAGCATGTGTCCATGGCTGCAATCATCGAACCCCGCCGGCTTCCCGCCCCGACGCCTCGTCCCGCGCTCCGCCTCGTCACCGCTCACGACGGTCGGGCCGTCGGCGCCCCGGTGGACCTGGGCCTCACCCCGCTGCACCTCGCCGGTGCCGTGGCGGCCCTGGTGATCGCCATGGTCCTGGCCCTCGCCATCGGCAACGGCGCGCTCGCTGGGTTGGCACCCGGCCCGGCGAACACGGTCGTCCCGGCATCGACTGGCGCTGGGCCGGACGCGGTGACCGGCACCCACGTCACCGTCCGCGCCGGCGACACCCTGTGGGGCATCGCCCGTCGGATCCAGCCCACCGGCGACGTGCGTCCGCTGGTCGACCGGTTGACCGCGGCCTATGGCGCCGCGCCGCTGCAGCCAGGCCAGCAGCTCACCGTCCCCGGCTGACGCCGCCTGCGGCGGGAGGCCGCTGCTGGTGCAGGTAGCGTCAGGCGCGTGCGCTGCCCCGCGTGTGGAACCTTCGAAGACAAGGTCATCGATTCTCGCCAGTCCGAGGACGGCCTCCTGATCCGTCGGCGCCGGGCGTGCTTGTCCTGTCAGCGGCGCTTCACCACGTTCGAGCGCCTCGAAGAGGTGCCGCTGCTGGTCGTGAAGCGGTCCGGTGACCGGGAGCCGTTCGACTCGGCCAAGGTCGTCTCCGGACTGGAGCTCGCCACCAAGGGCCGGCCGGTCGCCGCGGACGACCTCGACCGGATCGCCGCTGCGGTGGAGGAGACGCTGCGGCTCGAGGGCAGCGAGGTCAGCAGCGACCAGGTCGGCCGGGCGGTGCTCGAGCACC
>CAZCVS010000026.1:0-15441 GCA_964501845.1 uncultured Iamiaceae bacterium | reverse complement strand
CGGCGTGGGTGTTGATCGTGTAGAGCCGGAAGGGCGTGTTCGACGCCATGGTCCAGCCCCGGGGGTAGTGCACCAGCGTCTGGGGACCGCCGGCCTGGTCGATGCGGGTCCGGTCGAAGGCGATGTCCTCCATGTCGGTGACGTTCTTGGACACGAGGGAGCGGAAGTACGACGTGGTGCCCTGGGCCTCGCCTTCGCGGGAGGCGCCGTTGTCGGAGAGGAAGACGAAGATCGTGTTGTCGGCCTCGCCCAGCTCCTCGAGCGCGGCGTAGAGGCGCCCGACGGACTGGTCGACGCTGTCGACCATCGCCGCGTACACCTCCATGTACCGGGCGAACAGCGCCTGGTTCTCAGGGGGCAGCGATTCCCACGGAGCGACCTCGTCGCCCTCCTCGGTGTTGCGCGGCGCCAGCTTCGTGCCCTCCGGGAGCAGGCCCAGTTCGATCTGGCGGTCGTGGCGGGACTGGCGCAGCGCGTCCCAGCCGGCGTCGTAGTTCCCCTTGTGGCGGGCGAGGTCGCTCTGCTTGCACTGGAGCGGCGCGTGGATGGCGATGTGGGCGAAGTACATCAGGAACGGCTTCGACGGGTTCGACGCCTTCGAGTGGCGGATCATCGAGATCGCCCGGTCGGTCAGGTCGTCGGTGACGTAGTAGCCGTCGGGGTACTGGTCGAGCTCCACCGAGTGGTTGTCCTCGACCAGGCGGTGGGGATGGTGGAGGTTGGTGAAGGCGTCGAGCACGCCGTAGTAGCGGTCGAAGCCCCGCTGGCACGGCCAGGAGTGGCGGGGCCCGGCGTCGGACAGGTCGCTGTCCTTGGTGAGGTGCCACTTGCCGATGGCGAAGGTGCTGTAGCCAGCGTCGCGGAAGACCTCGGCGGCGGTGGCGACGTCGTCAGCCAGCTCGGCGGCGTACCCCGGGAAGCCGGGGTCGGAGTTGGCGACGTGGCCGGCACCGGCCCGGTGCGGGTTGACGCCGGTGAGCAGCGCGGCGCGGGTGGGCGAGCACATCGGGGTGACGTGGAAGTTCGTGAACTGGAGCCCGTCGCCTGCCAGCCGGTCGAGGTTTGGGGTCGGGATCTCCGATCCGTAGCAGCCGAGGTCGGCGAACCCGAGGTCGTCGGCCAGCACGATCACGACGTTGGGAGCGTCGGGGCCGGGATCGGGCCGCGGTGGCCACCAGCTCTCCGAACCGGCGAAGGTGTTGCCGACCTTCCCCTCGAACCCCTCGTACGGCCCTGCTGGTCCTGTGCTGCTCACAGCGGGGACCGTATCCGCCCGAACCGCCGGTTCTCGCCGCCATGAAAACGGTACCCCGCTGGTGGGGGCTTGTGGCAAACGCCGAAACGTGCTGACCATGACCCCTCACCGAGGCGAGGAGCCGGGCATGCAGGAGTTCGATCACGCGGTGCTGATCGCGGGAGGCGGCCCCACGGGGCTCATGTTGGCGGCTGAGCTGGCGCTGGCCGGTGTGGACGTGGCCATCGTCGAGCGCCGGGCCGACCAGTCCGTCGACGGCCGCCGGGCGGGCGGGCTCCATGCCCGTACCCTGGAGGTGCTCGACCAGCGCGGCATCGTGGATCGGTTCCTCCCGGAGGGCCAGATCCACCCGGCGGTGGGGTTCGCCTACAACCAGTTGGATCTGAGCGACTTCCCGACCCGCCATCCGTACCTGCTCGCTCTGTGGCAGAGCCGGTTCGAGCCGATCCTCGCGGCGTGGGCCACCGAGCTCGGCGTCTCGATCCTCCGTGAGCGCGAGGTGGTCGGCTGCAGCCAAGACGACGACGGCGTGGACGTCGATCTGGCCGACGGCACGGTGCTGCGCTCGGCCTACCTCGTGGGCTGCGACGGTGGCCGGAGCCGGGTGCGCAAGGCCGCCGGCATCGAGTTCCCGGGCCTCGACGCCACCGCGAGCTGGGTGATCGCCGACGTGCAGCTCGACGAGCAGCCGCCCCTGGGTGTGCGGCCGGAGGGCGGGGGCATCGGACCGGGCGACCCGGCCGAGGGAGACGGGGTCTTCGGCGTCGTGGTCCGGGAGCGCCGGCCGGAGAGCTCCCGGGAGCCGAGCGCCGACGACCTGCGCGATGCGCTGATCTTCACCTACGGGACGGACTTCGGCATGCATGCACCGCTACGGATCTCCCGGTTCAGCGACCTGTCCCGGCAGGCGGCCACGTACCGGCAGGGGCGGGTGCTGGTCGCGGGCGACGCCGCCCACGTCCACCCGCCACAGGGCGGGCAGGGCCTCAACGTCGGGGTCCAGGACGCAGTGAACCTGGGGTGGAAGCTGGCTCAGGTGGTGAAGGGGGACTCACCCGACGACCTGCTCGACACGTACCACGCGGAGCGGCACCCGGTCGGCGCCCGCGTCCAGCGCAACACGCAGGCCCAGGTGGCGCTGGCCACGAACGACGTCCGCCACCAGGCGCTCCGGGAGACGGTGGCCGACCTGGTGGGCACGGACAAGGCTCGGCGCCGCGTCGCCGGGATGATGTCGGGGCTCGACGTCTGCTACGAGCTGGGCGACGGACACCCGCTCCTCGGCCGGCGCATGCCCGACCTCGACCTTCGGACCGCGGACGGGTCGACCACCATCTTCGCCCTGCTCCACGATGCCCGACCGGTGCTGGTGAACCTCGGTGCGCCGGGCTCGGTGAGCGTCGCCGGCTGGGCCGATCGGGTCGGGGCCGTCGATGCGGCGACCGAGGGGCCGTGGGAGCTGCCGGTGATCGGCCTCGTCTCCCCGCCGCCGGCCGTGCTCGTCCGCCCCGATGGGCACGTCGCCTGGGTGGGCGGTCCAGAGGACGACGGTCTGGAACAAGCCCTCGAGACCTGGTTCGGACCACCCGTTCCGGGCAAGAGCTGAGCGCTACTTCTTCTTCATCATCCCGAAGACGCCGCGCACGACGTTGTTGACGGTGGCGCGGCCCTCGCGGCTCTTCAGGAAGTCGGTGACCGGGTTGCTGGCGTCCTTCTTCTTCGCCGGTGCTCGCTTCGTCGGTGACGACTTCGGCTTCTTGGGCGCGTCGGGGACGGTCACCTGGAAGTCGCCGCTCGGTGGGGGTGGGAGCGCCATGCGGGCGGCCAGCATCTCCCGCGCGCTGGGCCGGTCGATCTCGACCGCGTAGGTGGCCCAGAGGTCGCTGGCCTCGGCCATGGCCTCGACCTCGGCGGGGTCGACGGCGCCGATCTGCGACTGGGGCGGGCGGACCTTGGTCCAGGCCACCGGGGCGGGCGCGCCGTTGTCGGTGAGGGTGGTGACGATGGCTTCGCCGGTGCCGAGCTGGGTCAGGACCTCCTCGAGGTCGTAGTCGTCGGTCTTCGGGTAGGTCGACACCGCCGCCTTCAGGGCCTTGGCGTCTCGAGGCGTGTAGGCGCGCAGCGCGTGCTGGACGCGGTTGCCGAGCTGGGCGAGGACGACGTCAGGGACGTCATCGGGGAGCTGGGTGACGAAGAAGACGCCGACGCCCTTGGAGCGGATCAGCCGGACGGTCTGGGCGACCTGGTCGATGAACGCCTTGGGTGCGTCGGCGAACAGCAGGTGGGCCTCGTCGAAGAAGAAGACGAGCTTGGGCTTGTCGAGGTCCCCGGCTTCGGGAAGCGTCTCGAAGAGCTCGGCCAGCAGCCACATGAGGAACGTCGAGAACAGCTTGGGCCGGTCCTGGACGGCGGCCAGCTCCAGGCAGTTGATGACGCCCCGGCCGTCGGGGGCGAGGCGGATGAGCGAGTCGATCGTGACCTCGGGCTCGCCGAAGAACGCCTCGGCATCTTGCTGGGTCAGCTCCACCAGCTTGCGCAGGAGCACGCCGGCGGTGGCCGACGACAGTCCGCCGATGGTCTTGAGCTCGGCCTTGCCCTCATCGCTGGTGAGGTAGGTCAGCAGATCGACCAGGTCGACCAGGTCCAGCAGCGGCAGGCCCTTCTGGTCGGCGTAGTAGAAGACCAGCGCGAGCGAGGAGGACTGCGTCTCGTTGGCGCCCAGGACCTTCGACAGCAGCTGGGGGCCGAACGAGCTGATCGCGGCCCGGACGGGCACGCCCGGACCCTGGCCGCCGAGCGCCCAGAACTGCACCGGGGCCCCGGTGGGCGTGTAGGCGAGGCCCAGCTCGTCGATGCGGCCCTGCACCCGGTCGCCCGGGACGGCGGGCTTCACCAGCCCGGTGAGGTCGCCCTTGATGTCGGCGGTGAACACGGGGACCCCCTGCGCCGACAGCTGCTCGGCCAGGAGCTGGAGGGTGACGGTCTTGCCGGTTCCGGTCGCCCCGGCGATCAGGCCGTGGCGGTTGCACATGGCCGTGGGGACCTGGACCACCGCCTCCGGGTAGGCAGTGCCGGCCAGCACCGCCCGGCCGATGTCCACCGTGGACCCCTCGGAGGCGTAGGCGGCGCCGATCCGGGGGCCGAAGTCGTCGGGAGCGGTCAGGTCGGTCTCGGGCACGAGCGCGAACGGTAGTGCGGCCGTAGCGTGGGGCGGTGCGACGGATCCTGCTCCCGATCCTGGTGGCGCTCGCGTTGACCGGCTGCCTGGACCCCACGACGGGGTCGCCTCCGGCCCGTGGGGCCGCCGTCCCGGCGTACCGGGGCACGGTGAGCACGGTGACGGCCGCCGACCTCGGGTCGAGCTGGCGGTCGGGCTGCCCGGTCGGTCCGGCGCAGCTGCGGCGGGTGCGCGTCGACTATTGGGGCTACGACGGCAAGGTCCACCGGGGCGACCTCATCATCCGCGCCACCGAGGCCCCGCGCGTGGCGGACGCCTTCGGGAAGCTCTACGCCGCCCGCTTCCAGATCAACCGCATCCACCCGGTCCAGCGCTACGGGTCCGACGACAACGCCTCGATGGCGGCCAACAACACCTCGGCGTTCAACTGCCGGCGGGTGACTGGCGGTTCCGGCTGGTCCGAGCACGCCTACGGCACGGCCATCGACATCAACCCGGTCCAGAACCCCTACGTCACCCGTTCCGGCACCGTGCTCCCGCCAGCGGGGAAGCCCTACGTCGACCGGAACGTGAAGGTCCCGGGGATGATCCACCGCAACGGCGTCGTGCGGGCCTCCTTCGCCGAGATCGGCTGGAAGTGGGGCGGCGACTGGACCAACCCGAAGGACTACCAGCACCTCTCGCTCAGCGGCCGGTAGTCAGCGGAACTGGTCCAGCACCAGGTCGGCGGCGGGCTGGTCGAGGTCGAGCACGGCGGCGCCGCCGCTGGTGGTGCGAGGCGTGACGGGGAGCGGGACCGAGACGGGGTCGAGGCGACCCATGTCCCAGGCGAAGCGGGCCGCCTCCCACATGGTCATGGTGTCGTCGATGCGCAGGCCGTCGCTCATGTTCTCGGCCGTCTGCATGAGGGTGAGGGGGCTGCGGTTGGACCCGGCCTTCTTCATGATCTCCCGCAGGAACACCTGCTGGCGCTCGACCCGGCCCAGGTCGCTGGTCGGATCGAGGACGACCTCGCCGTCGATGACCTCGGCGTAGTGGCGGGACCGGACGAACGCGAGCGCCTGGTCGCCGTCGAGGTGCACGAGGCCGGCGGTCTTGACGTCCAGTCCGGAGGCGAGGTCGAACGCAGGGTGCTCGAAGAAGATGTCGATGCCGCCGAACGAATCGACCATGGAGCCGAAGGAGGTGAAGTCGATCTCGATGTAGTGGTTGACCGGGATCAGAAAGTTCTCGGTGACGGCCTGGATCAGGTTCGCGGGACCGGCGTTGTAGGTGGCGTTGAGGCGACCGTTCTCGCCGGTGGCCGGATTGAGGACCCACAGGTCCCGGTTCAGCGACAGCATCTTCGCCTTCCCGTCGGCGATGTTCAGCACCATGATCGTGTCGGCGCGCCGGCCTTCGACGCCGGCCCGCTGCTCGCCGCCCTCCTCGCCGTTGTCGCTGCCGACGAGCAGGTAGTTGGTGCCCGCGGAGGTGTCGTCGGAGAGGACCGACGCCACCGGGACCTTCTCGATCTTGTCGAACACGTTCGACGCCCACGTGTACATCACGAACGCGCCGATCAGCAGGAGCACCACGACGACGATCGACGTGATCCCGAGGACGCGGCCCCACCGGCGCTTGCGCTTGGGCGTGGGCTTCGTCGCCCGGTCGCGGCCGGTGAGGCGTTCGGCACCGGCGCCCAACACGAGGCCGAGGAGGAGGAAGAGGAGCAGGGTCACGAGGGAGGCCGTCTCGGCGGAGGCAGCACTTCGCCCGAGATCCGGGTGCGGTCGCTGTCGTCGAGGGCGCGGGCACCCGCGGCGCGGCTGCCGGTGGCTTCGGCTTCCACCCGGAGGTCCACGGGACCGACGCCGATGACATCACCTGCGCTGAGGGGTCGGGGCGAGCGAGCGGGGAGGGCCTTGCCGTTGACGGCGGTGCCGTTCGAGGAGCCGGAGTCGGTGATGCTCCAGCCCGACCGACTGGGCTCGACGGTGGCGTGCGAACGGCTGACCCGGGTGTCGTCGACGACGACCGTGCTGTCGGACGACCGGCCGATGGTGACGGTGGCGCTCCCGAGGGCGAGGCGCGCCCCGGTGTCGGTGCGCACGAGCGCCAGGCCAGCCGGAGCCGCGGCCGCGCCCCGATCCGCGGTCGGCAGCCCCTCCGGATCGACCAACAGGGCGTTGGGCACGCCGGGACGGCGCGACGGATCGATCTCGAAGCGGATGTCGATGCTGCCGGTGAGGGTCCAGCCGTTGTCGGTCGCGGCGGTCTGAAGCGCGTCGCGGAGCCCGTCGACGAACCAGGACCTCGTGTCGTCGATGACCTCCATGTCGGCCCCGTTCACCTGGAGGAGGTAGCGCGCCGGGGCCTGGGTCCGGCCCTTGCGGTCGACCCGCACGTGGCGGACCATCTCCGAGAAGCAGGCCCGTTGGAGCTCGGGCGCGGTGAGCGTCTTGCGGCGCCCGACGCTGCCGCTGACCGAGCGCGCCATCGACGCCGCCTGGGCGGCGTGCTGCGGACGGCGGAGCTTGCGGGAGCCGACGAAGCCGACCAGGGCGCCGATCGCGACGGCTGCGAGGGGGAGGAGCAAGGGGGAGGAGCTCGGTCAGAAGATCTTCGAAGACGACGCCACGTCGTGGCGGGTGATCTCCAGGGGGCCGCCGATGCAGGTTCCCATGGCGGTCATGAAGTCCGCGAGGTGTGAGGTGCCCATGTGCGTCGTCATGGCCTCATCGGACTCCCACTGCTCCCAGATGTTGATGCGGTTCGGCTCGAGCAGGTCGGTGGCGTAGCGGTACTCCACGCAGCCTTCCTCGGCGACGGTGAGGGGCACCAAGGTGGCGACGGCGGCTTCGACGTCGGCGCGCTTGGCGGGATCGATGGTGATGTAGCCGGTGACGACGATCATGGGGTGGTCCTTCTGGGATGGGGAGAGTCGGTCAACGTTAGAGGCCGGTAGGGTCCGAACTCAGGACACCCGTTCGAAGCGGACCATCCGGGTGGCGGGGTCGGCGATGGTGCAGCGGACGTGCACCACCTCGCCGAGCGGCAGGCGGCGGGCGTCGCAGCGGGCCCGCACGGGCGGGTCGTCGAGCACGACGGTGCCGAAGGTGTCATCGGTCTCGATCACGGAGGCGGCGAAGACCTCGCCGACCCGATCGGCGAGGACCACCGCCTCGGTGGCGTCGATCACGGCGCGATCCAGCTTCTTGGCGCGGCGGTCGCCGGCGGCCATGAGGTCGGGGAGGCTCGGGAGGGCATCGGTGACCCACGCCGGGGCGGCCTCGCCGCGGGCGTGGGCGAGGCAGATCTCGGTGCCGAAGCGGTCGACGAGCCGGCGCAGCGGCGCGGTGACGTGGGCGTAGGGCGCGCCGACGCCGGCGTGGCCGGGGTCGACGGGCGGGTCGCCCGAGAACGGCGTGTAGGCAGCACCCCGCAGCAGTTCGGCGGCCAGGTCGGCGAAGGCGGCGTGGCGCGGCTGGCTGGTGTCGAGCTCGGCCAGGACCGCGCCGGGGTGGCGGCCATCAGGCCAGTCGATGCCGAGGCTGCGGGCGGCCCGCTGGAGCCGGGGGAACACCGTCGGGTCCGCCTGGGGGACGGTGCGGAGGATGCCGAGGCCCGCCTCCACCATGAGCGTCGCCGCGGCGCGGCCGGTGAGCAGGGAGATCTGGGCGTTCCAGTGCTCGATCGGGAGATCGGCGCGCAGCACGACCGTCCACGAGCCGTTCCCGGCTGGCACCACGTCCTGGTCGGGCAGGCCGAGCTCGATGGCGCCGCGTGCCCGGGCCGCGGCGAGCAGGGCGGCGCCGATCGCGGGGAAGGCGGCGACGGTCGTGGGCGCGGTCCCGGCTTCGAGCTGGTCTTGGACCTGCTGGTAGGTGAGCTGGGCCCGGCTGCGCACCAGCGCCCGGCGGACGTCGATCGACGTGGTGGTGCCGGTGCGGTCGACCCCGATCGTCCAGAGCGCGGCTGGTCGAGCTCCGTCGGGCAGCAACGAGGCCGATCCCTCGCTCAGGACCGGAGGGTGCAGCGGGGTGCGGACGTCGGGTGCGTAGTACGTCTGCGTCCGGGCGCGGGCGGCCTGGTCGACAGCGCCCCCGGGATCGACCCAGGCCGCAACGTCGGCGATGGCATAGCGAACCCGCCAACCGTCGGCCGTGGTCTCGATGGCCACGGCCTGGTCCAGATCCCGCGATCCGGGCGGGTCGATGGTCACCAGGTCGAGGTCGGTGGCGTCCTCGTGGTCGGGGAACGCGCGGTCGGCGGCGAGCTCGGCCTCGGCCAGCGCCACGCCCGGGAACGGGCCGGGGATCTCGAGCTCCCGGCGGATGGTGGCGAAGTCGAGGGGGAGGGCGGCCGGTGTCCGGATGCGGTGGGCTGGCACGTCGAAGGTTCTAGTGGGCGGCGGTCGGTAGCCTCGGCTCATGTCCGACTATCCAGACCGGTGGGAGTCTGAGGTCGTCTTGTCCGACGGGGGGACGATGGCGGTTCGGCCGATCCGTGCCGACGACGCCGAGCGGATCGTCGCCTTCCACGAGCGCCAGTCGCCCGAGAGCATCTACTTCCGCTTCTTCTCGCCCCGCCCGCGCCTGTCCGAGCGCGACGTCGAGCGGTTCACCCGAGTCGACTACACCGACCGGATGGCGTTCGTCGGCCTCATCGGCGACGAGCTCGTCGGGGTGGCGCGCTACGACCGCCACCGGGCGCGCAGCGACGCCGAGGTGGCGTTCTTCATCGACGACGCCCACCACGGCCGGGGCATGGCCACCGTGCTGCTCGAGTACCTGGCCGAGGCGGCGCGCGAGGCCGGGATCTCGGGCTTCACGGCATCGGTGCTGCCGCAGAACCGCAAGATGCTCGGGGTCTTCACCCAGGCCGGCTTCACGGCGTCGAGCCGGTTCGAGGAGGGCGTCATCGAGGTCACCCTCGACATCGAGCCCACCCCCGAGGCCCTCGCCGCCATCGAGGAGCGCGCCGGGACCGCCGAAGCCCGGTCGGTCGAGCGGCTGCTGCGACCCACGTCGATCGCGGTCGTGGGCGCCTCCCGGACGCCCGGCACCATCGGCCACCAGGTGTTCCACGAGCTGGTGAGCCGCGGCTTCCAGGGGCCGGTGTACCCGGTCAACCAGGAGGCGGACTTCGTGGCCAGCGTCCGGTCCTGGCGGTCGGTCCTCGACGTTCCCGGCGAGCTCGACCTGGCGATCATCTGCGTGCCCGCCGAGGAGGTCCTGCGGGTGGCGGAGGAGTGCGCGTTCAAGCGGGTCCAGGGCCTCGTCGTCCTCTCGGCGGGCTTCGCCGACCGCGACGAGGAGGGCGAGGCGGCCGAGGTGGAGCTGGTCACCTACGCCCGCCGCCATGGGATGCGCCTGATCGGCCCGAACGCGCTCGGGATCATCAACACCGATCCCGCCATCTCCATGCACGCCACCTTCGTGCCGGTCGACCCGGTCACGGGGCGGGTCGGGCTGGTGGCCCAGTCTGGCGTGATCGGCGCGGCGATCATCGACGCCGCCCGCCAGATGGGGCTGGGGATCAGCTCCTTCGTCGCCGTGGGCAACAAGGCCGACGTCTCCAGCAACGACCTGCTGCGCTACTGGCAGGACGACCCAGGCACCGACGTGGTCATGTGCTACCTGGAGTCGTTCGGCAACCCGTCGAAGTTCACGCGCACCGCCCGGGCGCTGTCGCAGCACAAGCCGGTGGTGGCGGTGAAGGTCGGCGGCTCTCAAGCCGACCACTGGGAGGAGCCGGAGGGGTGGCCGCCTGACGCCACCGCGGCGGCGCTGCTCGAGCAGACCGGCATCGTCCGCGTCGACAACCTCACCCAGATGCTGTTCACCGCCAACGTGCTCGATGCCCAGCCGCTCCCTGCGGGGGACCGGGTCGCGGTGCTCACCAACTCCTGGGGGCCGGCGTGGCTCGCGGTCGACGCGCTGAAGGCGGCGGGCCTCCGTCCGGGCGAGCCCGTCGACCTGTCGAACGAGACCGAGCCCGAGGACTTCACCGAGGCCCTCACCGAGATCTACCGGCGGGGCGACGTCGATGCGGTCCTGGTCATCTATGCGCCGGCGATCCGCGGCCACTACCGGCGGGTGGGCGCCGCCCTGCTCGCCGCGGCCCACGCGCCTGAGGCCGTCACCACGGTCGCCTGCATGCTGGGCGAGCACCATCCCGGCCTGCTGGCCGACGACGAGGTGTGCATCCCCGAGTTCCCGTTCCCCGAGGAGGCGGCCCTCGCCATGGGGCGCGTGGCGCGCTACGCGGCCTGGCGATCCCAGCCGGTCGGGGAGCTCATCGAGCTCGCGGACGACGGCCGGGCCGAGGCGCGCTCCCTCGTCGACGGCTGGCTGGACGGCGAGCGGCTCTGGCTCGATCCCCTCGAGTCCGAGCAGCTGCTGCGTTGCGCTGACCTCGAGCCGGCCCCCCAGGCCCTCGTGGGGTCCGCCGAAGAGGCGGCGGCCGCCGCCCGGTCGCTCGGGTACCCGGTCGCGCTCAAGGCATCGGGGCTGGAGCGGCTCTCCAAGACCGAAGCCGGTGGCGTGTCGCTCGACGTCCACGGCGATGACGAGGTGCTCCACGCCTACGAGCGCATGAGCCTGCTGCTGGGCGAGGCGATGCACCCCGCGATCGTCCAGGTGATGGTGCCCGAGGGCGTCGAGTGCCGCGTCGGCATCTTCCGCCACCAGGTGCTCGGGGACGTGCTCACGCTCGGCCCGGGCGGTGCCGCGGCGGAGCGGGTGGCGCAGGAGTCCCTGCAGATCCTCCCGCTCACCGATGCTGACGCCGAGCGCCTGATCGAGGCCTCGGTCCTCGCCCCCCTCGTCGCCGAGCAGGGACCTGCCGCGCGCACCGCGCTGGTGAGGCTGCTGTGCCGTCTGGCGGCGCTGGCCGAGGCCGTGCCGGAGATCGTCGCCGTGCGCCTCAACCCGGTCCTGGTGGTCGACGGCTCAGCTGCCATCACCGACGCCCGCATCGCCCTCGCCCCCCACATCGCCGACCCCCGCCCCCACGTCCGCCGCCTCTGATGCCGGGTCAGGCTCGCGGCAGGCCCAGGACGCGTTCGGCGATGATCGTGCGGAGGATCTGGGTGGTGCCGCCCATGATCGTGTACGCCGGGGCGTAGACGACGTTGCGGGCCGCCCGGCGGGCCAGGTCGTCGCCGACCTCGCCGGCCTGGCCCCGGGCACCGAGGACCGCGGCGCAGAACGCCGCGACCCGCTGCTCGTGCTCGGTGCACGCCGTCTTGGCCGCCGCCGAGAACTGGGCCGGCGCCTGGCCCAGGACCTCGCGCATCACGAGCAGCCGGCCGACGCGGTAGCCGGTCTCGATCGCCGCGATCTCCTGGCGGACCCTCGAGTCTGAGCGGTCAGCCAGGGGCAGGACGTCGCGGTAGAGGCAATGGTTGCTGACGAGCCGGTCGATGCCGCCGCGCTCGTGCTCCATCTGGCGCATGACCTGGCGGAAGCTGCCGTTCTCCTGGCCGATGAGGTGCGACGCCGGCACCTCGACGCCGTCGAAGCGCACCTCGCAGAAGTGTCCGTCGCCGGTGGCGTCCACGATGGGCCGGACCTCGATGCCCGGCGAGCGCATGTCGACGACCAGCTCCGAGAGCCCGGCGTGGGGCCGGGCGGTGGGGTCGGTGCGGGCGATCAGGTAGCACCAGTCGGCGTGGGCGGCGCCGCTCGTCCAGATCTTGGCGCCGTCGACGACCCACGTCCCACCCCGGCGCTCGGCTCGGGTGCGCAGGGATGCGACGTCGGAGCCGGCATCGGGCTCGCTCATGCCGATGCACCACACGTCGGTTCCGGCCAAGATCCCGGGCAGCCACCGCTCCTGCTGCTCGGCCGAGCCGAACTGGAGGAGGGTCGGGCCGATCTGGCGGTCGGCGAAGTAGCAGGCGGCCAGCGGCGCTCCCTCGGCGATGAGGGCCTCGAACACGACGAAGCGGTCGATGGCTGGACGGCCGCCGCCGCCCACCTCGACCGGCCACGTCATCCCCAGCCAGCCCCGTGCGGCCAGCTCGAGCGCGAAGCCGGGATCGTGGCCCATGAGCCACCCGTCCTCGCGGATGGTGCGCCGATCGGCTCCGGCGCTTCCGAGAGTGCGCGCCTCGTCGCCGAGAGCGACGAGGTCGGGGGAGAGGGAGAAGTCCACGGCCTCGGGACCCTAGGGTGCGCGCATGCGTGCCATCGTGCTGACCGCCTACGGCGACCCGTCCGTGCTGACCCTGACCGACATCCCCGCTCCGTCGATCGGGCCCGAGGACGTGCTGGTCGATGTGGTGGCCACCGCCCTCAACCGGGCTGACCTGCTCCAGCGCCGCGGGTTCTACCCCGAGCCGGGTCCGAAGCGCGAGCACGAGGTGCCCGGCATGGAGCTCTCGGGCCGGGTCGCCGCGACCGGCGACCGGGTGGCGCGCTGGTCCGTGGGCGACGAGGTCATGGCCATCGTGAGCGGCGGGTCCTACGCCGAGCAGGTGGCGGTCCACGAGCGCCAGCTCATGGCGGTGCCCGTCGGGATCGCCGTGGCCGATGCCGCCGCCATCCCCGAGGTGGGCATCACCGCCCACGACGCGCTCGTCGTCCAGGGTGGGCTGCGGTCCGGTGGCTGGGCGCTCGTCCACGCCGGGGCGTCCGGCGTCGGGTCGATGGCCGTCCAGATCGTGAAGGCCATGGGGGCGCACGTCATCACCACCACGTCGGCTGGGAAGGTCGGCGCCGTGCGGGCGCTCGGTGCCGACGTGGTGGTCGACTACGGCACCGAGGACTTCGTCGAGGCCGTCTCGGAGGCCACCCGGGGCGCGGGCGTCGACACCGTGCTCGACGTGGTGGGCGGGGACTACCTGATGCGCAACGTGTCGTCGATCCGCGTGGGCGGCACCATCGTGCAGGTCGGGGTGATGGGCGGCGGTGTCACCGAGATCAACCTCGGGATGCTGCTGCCGAAGCGGGCGCACCTCATGGGGACCGTGTTGCGGGCCCGTCCGCTGGAGGAGAAGGTGGCCGCATCGGTGCGCTTCGCCGCTGAGGTCCTTCCCGCGATCGAGTCCGGTGCGGTCCGGCCGGTGATCGACCGCCGGTACCCGATCTCGGAGATCGCGGACGCCCACCGCCACATGGAGTCGAACGCCAACGTGGGCAAGGTCCTCATCGACCTCTGAGCGCCGTGTTCAGAAGGCGGTGCCGGCCCGCAGCTCCGCGTCGGTAGCGTCCTCGCTCGCCCGCCTTCGGACCGCGGGGATCCGACCCAGCACCAGCGCGGCCAGCGCACCCGCCACCATGCCGGCGGCATGGGCCTCCCACGCCACGTTCTCGTCACCCGTGAAGAACTGGGTCACGAAGAACAGCAGCAGCACCACCGCAGCAGGGACGTAGACGACCTGGAACGCGGCGGTCGCGATGACCGTCAAGATGCGTCCTCGCGGCAACAGGACGAGGTACGCACCCATGGCCACGGCGATGGCCCCGGACGCGCCGACGAGCGGGACGGGCGAGCGCATGTTCACGGCCACGAACCCGAGCGTGGCGACCATCCCCCCGAGCAGGTAGAGGCCGAGGTAGTTGAGCCGCCCGAGCCGGTCCTCGACGGTGCTGCCGAACACCCACAAGAAGAGCATGTTGCCGGCGAGGTGGTCGATGCTCCCGTGCAGGAACATCGCCGTGAGCAGCGCGAGGGAGATGGACTTGCCCTGCGGCGGGTCGTCCGGCTGCTCTCCCCGGCACCCGGCCGGCTTGCTGGCGAGGGTCTCGCCCGTGGCGATCTCGCAGGCCACCGCCCCCCACCGGTAGGCGAAGGCCTCCTCCTCCTGCATCTGCCAGTAGCGGTTCTGGTCCTCGGGGCTCTGGATGCCCCCGCCCTGGAACCCGGCAGGCTGGATGAAGAGGAAGACCAGCACGTTGAGCGCGATCAGGGTGAGCGTGATCCACGGCGTGCGCCGGGTGCGCTCGTCGTCGCGGAGGGGGAGGGCCACGTCAGCCCGCCTGGCCGCGTCGCATCCGCATGGCCCGCTGGCGCTGGGTCTCGGGATCGAGCGCCGGGTCGGCGACGACGATCGTGCCTCCGACCAAGTCGTGCAGGCCGCGCCCGCTGTCGAGGTGGCGCATCATCAGCATGGAGATCGCCAAGAGGAGCCATCCGGGGAACGGGATGTAGAGGAGCAGGCCCAGCACCAGCGCCCGGGCGAAGGACCGGCCGGTGGAGGGCGGGTCCCCGGTTTTCTGGGAGACGATGACCAGCCCGGCCATGACGTGGCCCGGCGTGGCCCCGGTGCGGTGCACCAGCCAGGTCTCGTGGGCCACGAAGACCACGATCCAGACGGCCGAGCTGATGAGGATGATCGTGACGGTGGCGAACGGCTCCACCGCGGCTGCCAGCGCGAGCAGGCCGATGGCCGCGGCCAGGAGGCGGGAGTCGGAGATGCGCCGGAGTCGGGCTCGGAACCGCACGTCGAGGTCGCCGACGCGCCCGAAGGGCGTGAGCCGCGGCGGGCGGACGCCGTCGGCGAACCCGGGGAGGTCCTTGGTGGCCACCGAGCCCGCGAAGGCATCCGGGACGACCATTGAGTTGGAGACCCGGTCCGGGAAGCCGCGGCCGAGCGCGTCGCCGAACATGCTCACCAGCCACAGCCCCCAGCCGAGGAAGGGGATGACGGTCAACACCGACACCATCAGGCCCCGGCGCAGGCACACCACTCCCGCCGGCCGCCCGGCGCGGTCGAGCTCCTGCACCCGGACACCGAGGAGGCGCATCGCCGGGGTGGCGCCCAGCCAGAGGCACGACAGCGTCTCGTAGGCGGTGATGACGGCCGCGGCGAGGAACAGGTCGGTGAAGAGCTTGTGGATGTCGCCGATGGCGTACCAGACGATGACCACGGCGACGAGCTCGATGGCGGCGTCGATGCTGCGCGCGGCGAGGCGGATCCACTTGCTGGCGACCGGGCCGATGGGGCGCGGCGCAACGGGCGGGACCCACGGGTAGCCCCAGCCCGGGGCGTACGGGGGCGGGTAGGGGTGGGTCAGCG
>CAZCVS010000025.1:0-15945 GCA_964501845.1 uncultured Iamiaceae bacterium | reverse complement strand
TGGCCGAGGTGGTCGAGCTGACCCACCTCCTCGACCGCCAGGCCCGCAACCTCTCGGGTGGCGAGCAGCGGCGGCTCCACACCGCCATGGCGCTGGTGAACCGGCCCAAGGTGCTGATGCTCGACGAGCCCACGACCGGCGTCGACATCGCGACGCGCGCCCGGCTGCTGGAGGCCATCGTGCGCCTCACCGCCGATGAAGGCTGCGCCGTCCTCTACTCCACGCACTACCTGCCCGAGGTCGAGGAGCTGGGCGCGTCGGTGGCGATCCTCGACCACGGCCGGATCCTCGCTCGCGGTCCGCTCGACGAGCTCGTCGACCAGCACGGGTCGGGGCTGGTCGAGCTGACCTTCGAGGGCCCCGCACCGGCGCTGCCGGGTGCGGTCGTCGCGGGATCGGTGGCCCGGGTCACGACCGACCGCCCGGGGCCCGAGGCCGCGGCGATCGTGGGGTCACTCGGTGCCGATGCCGAGCGGCTCGTGTCGGTCGACCTGTCCCGCCCCAGCCTGGAGACCGTCTTCCTCGCAGTGACCGGCCGGGCGTACTCGAGCGACGTCGACGAGGAGCTGGCGGGATGAACCGCATCCGCGCCATCGCCCGCCACGACCTCCGGGTCCTGAAGCGAGATCCTGCCTTCCTCGTCATCTTCACCATCACGCCCATCGCGTTCATGGCGTTCAACGAGGCTGCGGTCGGCGCCGCGCTCAGCGTCCGCTTCCCCGAGGCCGAGGTCAACGGGGCTGCCTTCGTGGTCCCTGCCGCGACGGTGCTGTTCAGCGGGTTCCTGGTCGGCAACGTCGGCTTCGGCGTGTTCCGGGAGCACGGGTGGGGCACATGGGAGCGGCTGCGGGCCTCGCCGCTCACGCCGACCGAGCTGATGGTCGGAAAGAGCCTGGTGCCGATCCTGACCATCTCGATCCAGATCGCCGTGCTGCTCGCTGCCGGCTTCTTGCTCTTCGACCTCGAGGTGCGCGGGTCGATGCTGGCGTTCGGTGTGGTGGCGGCGCTGCTGGCGGTCATGAACGTCGCCCTCGGCTTCATGCTGCTGTCGCTGTGCCGCTCGGTGATCCAGCTCAACGCGGCCGCCACCGCAGGCGCCATGCTCATCGGCGGTCTCGGCGGTGCCCTGACCCCGGTGGAGTTCCTGCCCGGTTGGGCCCAGGCCGTCGCCCCGTTCACCCCGGCCTACTGGGCGATGGAGGGCTTCCGCGAGGTGACCATCCGCAACGGCGGCCTCGCCGACGTCGCCGTCCCATCGCTCGTCCTCCTCGGCTTCATCGTCGCCTTCTCGGCGGTGGCGGCCCTCCGCTTCCAGGTCGAAGACACCAAGATCAGCTGGGCGTAGCCCAGCCTCGCCTGTCGCCTGGAGTGGGCGCGGCAGTAGCGTCGCTCGCCGTGTCGTCATTGACCCTTGCTGAGTCGTCTGCTGTCGTCGGAGAGCTCCGGCGGGCCCGACGCAAGCGGCGCGTGGCATCCATCCACTGGATCGATGCGCTGTACCAGGTGTACATCACCGGTCTCGTCTCGGTCGTCATCGTGGTGCTGCTCTCGGGTGCGATCGGCGACGGCCAGGTCAGCGCGGCCGGCATCGCCGACATCAAGGAGTACGGCCCTGCCGCGGCGGGTCTGCTCGTCGCCCTGGCGGTGTTCCTGGGCCTGCGCTCCGGCAGTCGGGGCGGCCCCCTGGCGCTGGAGCGGCCCGATGTCCGCCACGTCCTGCTCTCGCCGGTCGACCGAGGCGTCGCCCTGCGCGGCCCGGCGTGGCGCCAGCTGCGGTTCCTCGTGGCCGTGGGTGCCGCCGTCGGGGCGGCCACCGGCCAGCTCGTCGTCCGCCGGCTCCCGGGCAACCCGTTCGAGTGGATCGCGTTCGGCGCCCTCTTCGGCGTGACCCTTGTCGGCCTCGGCTACGGCAGCGCGCTGCTCGCGTCGGGCCTGAACATGAAGCACTGGATGGCCTCGCTGGTGGGCGGGCTGGTCGTCGCCTGGTCCGTGGGCGACCTCCTGGGAAAGCTCCCGCTGTCGCCTGCGACCGTCGTCGGCCACATCGCCGTGTGGCCCCTGGAGCCGGATTGGGTCGCCATCGCCGGTGTGCTCCTCGCCGTGGTGCTGGTCGTGCTCGGCATGCGGTGGGTGTCGGGCATCTCGCTGGAGGCGGCCGAGCGCCGCACCGCGCTGGTCGGCCAGATGCGCTTCGCCGTCACCCTCCAGGATCTCCGCACCGTGCTGGTGCTGCGCCGGCAGCTGTCGCAGGAGCACCCGCGGGCGAAGCCGTGGATCCCCGCAGCCCGGCGCACGCCGAAGTACCCCGTCTGGCACCGCGGCGTGCGCAGCGTCGCCCGCTGGCCGCTCAGCCGGATCGTGCGGGCCCTGCTGATGGCGGGCGTCGCCGGGCTCTCGATGCGCGCCGTCTGGAACGGGACCACGCCGCTCGTGGTGCTGGCCGGCATGGCGCTGTGGATCGCGGCGCTCGACGCGGCTGAGCCCCTCGGCCAAGAGGTCGACCACCCCGGCCGCACCGAGACGTTCCCGCTGCCTCGCGGCCAGATCTTCATCCTCCACCTGCCGATCCTCTTCGTGGTCTCGGTGCTCATCGGCCTGCTGGGCGCCGCGG
Source organism: uncultured Iamiaceae bacterium (assembly GCA_964501845.1). GTDB lineage: Bacteria > Actinomycetota > Acidimicrobiia > Acidimicrobiales > Iamiaceae > Aquihabitans. The sequence goes on along the minus strand of CAZCVS010000025.1, from coordinate 13,334 downwards.
TCGCGGTGGCCCCGATCGGTGCCTCGGTCCCTGTCGGTCCCGGTCTGTTCACCGGTTTCCTGGCGGGGATCTTGGCGGCCTCCGGCGCGTCGATCAGCGTCGTACAGGGGGCACCCGACCCCGTCGACACGCTGTCGATGGTGACGCCGGAGATCGCCGGCACCCGAACGGTCATCCGCACGGCGCTGCCGCCCGCCATCGCCGTGCTCGGCCTCTTGCCGCTCCTCGCCGCCCGGGCGTCGGTGCAAGGGGTCGAGGACCCGCCGCCGATGGCCGCAGCGATGTCCGTGGCCTTGCCGCTGGTGTTCGTGGCCATCCTGGTCGGCGGCTACATCCGCTTCCGCGACGAGATCCGGGCGTGGATCGCCGAGGCATCAGAGCAGATGTCGCCCACCAAGGCCGCCGAGCGCCAGCGCGAGGAGCGGCTCGCCGCAGAGGCGCGGGAGCAGGAGGCGCTGGAGGAGTCCCGCCGCCTCGCCAAGGAGTCCGGCGTCAGCGCGTCGCAGCGGGCCAAGGCCCGCCAGAAGCCCAAGTCGAAGCCCATCAGCCCGCCGCCCGAGGGTGTGCGCGGCGGGACCAGTGCCAAGCCCATCGGGCGGAAGAGGGATCAGCAATGAGCGCCGAGCAGCCTCCGGCCCTGGTGGCCAAGGACCTCACCAAGACCTACGACGACCTGGTGGCCCTCCAGCCGCTGAGCATCACGGTGCCGCCGGGCCAGTCGATGGCCCTGATCGGCCACAACGGCTCGGGCAAGTCCACGTTCCTGCGCATGGTCGCCGGGCTGCTGGACGCGAGCGAGGGCGAGATCGAGATCGCCGGCTTCGATCTGTCCGACGTCGAGGCTCGGGCCACGACCTCGTTCCTGCCCGACGACCCGGTGCTCTACGACGACCTCTCGCTGCGGGAGCACGCCGAGTACATCTCCAAGCTCCACGGCGGCGACGGCTGGGACGACTACGCCGAATCGCTGTGCGTCCGCCTCGGCCTCGAGGAGCGCATCGACGATCTCCCGTCCCGCTTCAGCCGCGGCCTCCGCCAGAAGACCTCGATCGTGCTCGCGTTGGTCCGGCCGTTCTCGCTGCTGTTGGTGGACGAGCCCTTCGTCGGGCTCGACCAGCCCGGCAAGCTCGTGCTGCTGGAGCTCCTGGCCGAGGTCCACAAGGAGGGGGCAGCCACCCTGGTCGCCACCCACGACCCGACCTACGTGGAGCGCGTCGACCGCAGCGTCGCCCTCCGAGACGGCGAGGTCATCTTCGACGGCCAGGCATCCGTCGAAGAGGTCCTCCACCTCGTCGGCGGGTAGCACGACCGAAACTCGGTTCTCCCGGGCGGCCTCGGTCGGCCAGGCTGCCCGCATGGGCATCTTCACGATCATGACGGCGCGCTTCCGTGGGACAGCCACGGAAGCAGTGGGGCTGGCACCAGCTCGACGCCTCCTGGGCTGAGCGCCTGGTCGACGCCTCCGGTGTCGGCCGCGGCGATCTGGTGCTCGACGTCGGCGCCGGCCGCGGCGCGCTCACCCGGCCGCTGGTCGCCCGCGGTGCTCGAGTCATCGCCATCGAGCGGCACCCCGGGCGGGCCGCCGCGCTGCGGGCCGAGCTCGGCGACCGCGTCACGGTCGTGCGCGCCGACGCCGCAGACCTGCGGCTGCCCCGCCGCCCGTTCCACGTCCTCGCCAACCCGCCCTACGGCGTGACGACGGAACTGCTCACCCGCCTGCTCCACCCCGGCAGTCGCATGCTGTCCGCCCACCTCGTCCTCCAGCGCGACGCCGCTCGTCGCTGGTCATCACCATCGGCACCCGCGGCCCGCCGGTGGCAGCAGCACTATGCCGCCACCCTGGGTCCCGTCGTCCCCCGCCGAGCCTTCACCCCATCCCCGAAGGTCGACAGCCAGGTACTCCGGCTTGTCCGCCGCTGATGCGTCGCAGCCCATTGCCTTGTAAGCAGCAGGCGATACAATGCACGAATGTCGCCCACGAGCACTGCCAAGATCTCGCACCGAGGACAGACCACGATCCCGGCTGAGCTGCGCCGCCGCTGGGGGCTCACCGATGGAGGTGAGGTGGGCGTCATCGACCTGGGCAATGCCGCGCTGATCGTTCCGGGCGGCCTCGATGCCGCCCGTCGCGAGGTTCTCCGGGTGGTGCGGGAGCACTACGACGAGGGACTGGCGCAGATCGACGATCCTGATCTCGTCGACCAGTAGCCGCTGTGGCATCGCCCCATCCGGTACTCGTCGATGACCGACTGCTGATCGAGGAATTGCTTGGAGGGCTGCCGGGTCGTCGGCCGGCAGGTGCCCTCATGACCACTGCCTATTGGTACTACCGCGCCTGCCGGGCCGCGATCGCCGGTGGGGCGGGCCACCTCGCTGGGCCCTTCGAGGACCTTGCCGTCGAGCAACGCAGCGATGCGATCCAGCGGCTGCTCGCCCTGCCGGACCGGATCGGGTTACCCAACGCCCGGTCGCTCGTTCCCGTCATGGCCGACCTTTCACGACGGCACCCTCGCCTCAACCTTCTGAACCTCGAAGCGGCGGCCGCGGCCACGTCGGTACGAGCTGTCGTGTGGCTGTCGGCCGAGTCAGCCGCTGGCGTGCTCCCACCCGTGCTCGATGCCGAGGGGGTGCGCTGGCGGGTGGTGGCACCTCGGCGCTGAGCATCCCGGTCAGGCTGGGTCCAGGACGGTGATGGGCTCAAGGCGGTTGGCGTAGCGGCGGAGGGTGGCCATGAGGGCTCGGCCGACGATGAGGATGATCGCCGCGTTGGCCAGGGCGCCGGCGGCGTCCCAGGCGAGGGAGGTCGCGACGTAGAAGGACCAGTAGCGGTCGAGCGACTCGGCGAGCGACATGCCGGGGGCCCAGTCGAGGGCGCCGCCGCGCTGGAACGGCCAGAACCAGAGGTTGAGGATGGCCCCGAACACGAACCCCCAGGCCCAGCCGTAGGCGGCGAGCAGCCCGACCTCGGCCCACGGTGTCAGGCGCTTGGTGACGAGGCCCAAGAAGCCGGCGCCGGCGCCCATCCACCCGAGCGCGAGCATCTGGAAGGGGAGCCACGGGCCGATGCCGCCGGAGAGGATCGCCGACACCACGAACGAGGTGATGCCGAGGATCATCCCGAACCGGGGACCGAAGGCGGCACCCGCCAGGATCACGAGGAAGAACAGGCCGCTGCCGCCGCCGGGCAGGTCGAGCAGCTTCATCAGCCCGGCCAGCGCCGAGAGCATGCCGAGCACGGCGACGGTGGTGCCGGTCATCGTGCCCCGGCGGATCTCCAAGGCGACGGCTCCCACGGCCAGCGCGCCGACGACCGCGGCGACGAGCGGCGCGTCGCCGGAATGGGCCTGGCTGGGCAGCGCCGATGACGGCAGCCAGAACGGGTAGAGGAACGCGGCCACGCCGATGATGAGGACGAGGACGTACACCGACGCAGAGCGGGCGCGGGCGACGGCGTTGGGGTGCCCGCCGATCAGCACGGGCCGGTGCTCGTCGGCGACGGATCGCAGCTTGGTGGCCGTCACGGCGTTGCCCCTGGGTGATCGGCGAGGGCGGCCTCGACCTCGTCGACGGTGAGCAGGGGCGGCAGCACCCGCAGGACCTGGGGCGCGAACAGCGAGCCGGCGAGGACGCTCCGGGCCTCGCCGTGGGCAACCACCTCGCCGGCGCCGAGCACCACGACGGTGGTGGCGACCCGGGCGGCCAGCTCGATGTCGTGGGTGGCCAGCACCACCGCCCCCCCGCCGGCCGCATGCTCCCGCAGCGTGTGCTCCAGGGCGTGGCGGGAGGTGGCGTCGATGCCGCGGGTCGGCTCGTCGAGCACGAGCACCGGTGCGTCGCCTACCGCGACCGCGGCGATGGCGACCCGCTGGCGCTGGCCCACGGACAGGCTCCGCGGGTGGCGGCCGGCCAGCTCGTCGAGACGCAGCGTCCGCAGCCACCGGTCGACCGCCGCCGGGTCCTTGCGGCCGAGCAGGTGCAGCGTCGCCTCGACCTCGCCCCGGACCGTGGTGCTGAACAGGAGCGAATCCGGTTCCTGAGGCACGTAGGCGACGGGGACGCGGGGCTCGACGGTCCCGCCGGTGGGCGTGTCGGCGCCGGCGAGCGCCCGCAGCAGGGTGGTCTTGCCCGACCCGTTGCGACCGAGCACGGCGACGATCTCGCCTTGGCGCACCGTGAGGTCGGTGGGGCGCAGGACGGTCCGGGACCCGTGGCTCACGGTGACGCCGGCACCGGTGAGCAGCACGTCACCGGAGGCCGCGGCGGCTGGGAGCGGGGGCGCGGCCTGGGCCGCGGCGAGCGACGGGGGAAGGGTGGCGCGGCGTGCCGCGTTGCGGGCATCGCGGACGGTCAGCGGCGGCGGGTCCCAGCCCAGCAGCCGCCCGAGGTGGGTCACCGGAGGTGCGCTGGCCAAGGGGGCGAGCACGTCGTTCGGGACCCCATCCGCGGTGAGGATGCCGCCGTCGACGAGCAGGGCCCGGTCCGCGAGGGGGCCGGCGCGCTCGAGGCGGTGCTCGGCGAGGAGCACGGTCGTGCCGAGGTCGTCGTTGAGCCGGCGGAGCGCGGCCATGACGTCGTCGGCGCCCTGCGGATCGAGCATCGAGGTGGGCTCGTCGAGGGCGAGGATCTGGGGCCCGGCAGCGAGGGCGCCGGCCACCGCGCAGCGCTGGCGCTCGCCGCCCGAGAGGGTGGCCGGGGACCGATCCCGGAGGTGGGCCACGCCCAGCGCGTCGAGGACCTCCTCGACCCGGCGGCGCATCACGGCGGCGTCGGACCCCAGGTTCTCCAGCACGAAGGCGATGTCGTGCTCGACGTGGTCGACCACGAACTGGGCCTCGGGCGTCTGGTGGACGAACCCGACGACGTCGGCGAGGTCCCGGGGCCGGTGGGTGGTGATGGAGCGGCCGCCGGCCACGACATCGCCGGTGAAGCGGCCGCCGCTGCTGTGGGGCACGAGCCCGTTGACGGTGCGCAGCAGGGTGGACTTGCCCGACCCCGACTCGCCCACGACCAGCACCACCGACCCCGGGTCGATCTCGAGGTCGAGCGGTCCGAGCGACGGGGGTGCGTCGGGGTAGGCGAAGCCCGCAGCCCGCCATGCGACCGTCCCGTGGTGGTGATCGCTCACGAGATCCCTGCCAGTTCGGCGTCGCGGACGAGGCGCTGGTTGCCCGCCTGCTCATCGGTGACGGGCAGCGGCGGCACCAGCACCGGGATGGCGAGTGCGGTGAGGCACACGACCGGCCAGATCGAGAAGGATGGGAAGCGCAGCGGGTACGCGGTCCAGTAGAGGGTCTGGTCCCACACCGCGGCGATCACGGTGAGGCCGAGCGGAGCGAGCAGCACGCCGGCACCGACGGCGACGTCGAGGCGGGTGAGGCGCCGGGGCCGGTAGCGGGAAGTGCCCGACGAGCGGGAGGCACCGACGACCGCGGCGAGGAGCGTGACCACGCCCACCGCACCGGCGATGACGGCGACCTCCGATGCCCGCCCGATCAGAGCGATGAACGATGCGCCGAGCGAGAGCATGGCGACGAGACCGAGCCACGCGGACGCCCGGTCGCCGCGGCCGCGCGGCTGGCGCGCGAACCCGCGGGCATCCATGGACTCGGCCAGCGACACGGCCCGCTCGAGGCCGGACTCCAGGATGGGCACGGTCAGCCGGACGAGGCGGCCCCGGCGCACGACCCGGCCGCCGGTGCGGGCCCGGTCGGCCTCTCGGGCGTCGGCCACCGCGCTCATCGTCGACGGCACGAACGCGAGGGCCACCGTGAGGATGAGCCCGGGCTCGTGGAAGGCGCGGGGCGCGGCCTGGACCAGCTCGTGGTGCGAAGCCACCGCGTTGAACACGCCGAACGCACCGAGGATGCCGACCACGGCGAAGGCCTGGGCGGCGGCGTACAGGACGATGTCTCCCTCGATCGTGCCGCCGACGGTGAAGCCGCCGAGGATCCGGGGCAGCGTGGCCTGGGGGAGCGTGAACCAGAGGTGTTCGGGCGGGCCGTCGATGGCGGGGCTGTGGGTCGTGAGCGCGGTGAGGGCGACGCGGATGAAGGCGAACACCACGCCGAGGCCGACGAGGATCGGGAACGCCCGGGAGAGGGTGGTGTCGAGGCGGTGGGCGCTCACCACCAGGAAGCTGACGGCGAGGACGACGGCGACGTACAGGGGGTTGGGCGCGATCTGCACGCATGCCGCGGCCGCGATGGCCCAGACGAGCCACGTCACGGCATGGAGCGGACTGGTGGTGCGCACGATCGGTACCCGGGATCTGCCCGGCGCGGGTGCGCTGGGCGGTGGAGGTCGGAGGACGGCAGTGGCGTGAGGATTGACCTGTCGCCGAGACGCACCGTACGGTGACAGCCGGTTGAGGTCGCTGGCAACCCGGAAGTTGCCAGCGGACGAGCACTCCGGTGCTCGCCAGGGGAAGTCGGTGAGAGTCCGACGCTGACCCGCAGCTGTAACCGGTCCTCGAGGCCGGGAGCCAGGTGACCTTCTTCGACCCCGACGGACCTGCCGGTCCGGCGGCCCCCGTCTCGTGCCCGTCACGAGGCCAGTACGGCCCCCGAGGTAGTGGGCCGAGGAGGAAGCACCCATGTCGATCCGTCGATTCGTCGCCGCAGGCGTCGCCCTGTCGCTCACCGCCCCCTTGCTGGGCATCGGGAGCGCGGGAGCCGCCACGCCTGCCGATCCCGTGGTCACCAAGGCAAAGACCTGGCTGCTCACCCAGCAGCAGGCCGATGGCGGCTTCGAGGTCTCAGGCTTCCCGGGCTTCGAGACCCCCGACGCCGTGCTGGCCCTCGCCACCAGCTTCCAGACCGGCCCCACCTGGGACGCCGCGGGTGCACTCGCCTCGATCCAGGCGCTGGACAACGGCGAGGGCAAGGACCCGCTCGACGCCCTCGACAAGCTGGCCGAGGCCAGCCTGGTCACGGGCAACGCCGAGACCGATCCCACCAACAACGCCGGAGCCGCCCGCTCCGCCAAGCTGATCGCCCTCAACCTCGCGCCGCTCGGGCTCTCGGCCACGGACTTCGACCCCTCGGATGACTCCGACGACCCGGTCGACCTCCTCGCCGTGCTGGACGCCCACCGCCAAGAGGATGGGAGCTATGACCTCGGCGCCTTGTTCAACGGCGTGCTCTACACCGCCATCGCCCTCGACTCGCTCGGTAGCGAGGTGCCCGCCGGGCTCGTCGCCCAGATCAAGGCCGGCCAGCGCAGCGATGGTTCCTGGGACTACACCGGCACCCCGACCGAGGGCGACGGCGACGACGTCGACACCACGGCGCTGGCCCTGCTCGCACTGGACGCGGCCGGCCTCGGCACCGCCGATGCGGCCGTCCGCGGCGGCGTCGCCTACCTGGCCGGCGCCCAGCAGTCCAGCGGCGCCTGGCAGGCCTTCGGTGCCGACGACCCCAACTCGACCTCGATCGCCGCGCTCGCGCTGAGCGCGCTGCGCATAGACGTGAGCACCTCCGCTTGGCGTGCTGCCAACGGCGCGCCGGTCACCGGCGCCTACCGGTCACCCTCTGCCTGGCTCCGCAGCCAGCAGGCTGCCGACGGCCACATCGCCAGCGGCAACGACGGATGGGGCGTGAACACCTTCGCCACCACCCAGTCGATCCAGGCCCTGGCCCGGCAGGTGTTCCTGATCGATGAGCGCCAGGCGCTCCTCGATGGCTGGTCGCTCGTGCTGGCTTCTCCGGCCGCGGCCCCGGTGACCGGCAAGTCCGCCGGGCTCGCCTCGGACCTCCTCGGTGCCAACCCCTCGACGCGGACGGCTCGCACCGCGGCGGCGACCGGGGTCGTCAACAGCCTCGACGGCCGCCGGGCTGCGGCGGCCGACGTGTTCCAGCAGGCCTTCGGCCGGGCGATCGATCCGTCGGGCCGGGCCTACTGGTCCAACAAGCTCGTCACCATCTCCCGCCCGGAGATGCTGTCCCGCGTGACCGGCTCGAGCGAGTTCTACCGCAAGGCCGGCGGCACGACGCCCACGTTCGTCGATGCCGTGTACCAGTCGGTCCTGGGCCGCACCGCCGATCCGTCGGGCCGCGCCTACTGGATCAAGCGGCTCAACAACGGCCGGTCCGTCGAGGGCGTCGCCCGCAGCCTCGTCGCCAGCACCGAGTACCGCCGCCACCGGGTGAACGAGACGTTCGGCCGCATCCTCGACCGGGCGCCCAGCACGGGTGAGCGGGACTACTGGATGACCAAGATCGCCACCACGCGCATCGAGCTCCTGCTCGCCACCCTCGCCAGCTCCCCCGAGTTCTACGAGCTGGCCTCGGCATGATCCGCGCCGTTCCCCGGCGCCGTCGCGGCGCCGGGGAACGTCGGCGGCCCCTCGGGGCCGCAGCGGTCGCCTCGGTGGCGGTCGGGCTGACGATCCTCGCCGCGCCGTCGGTGGCCGCCGCCCCGCAGCGGGTCGCGGCCACCAGCGGGTGCGCAGCGGTCGGCGGCGGATCGGTGCCGAGCAGCGGGCCCAACCGGGCGACGGTCGTCGTCGACACCGGCAGCGGACCGGTCTGGTCGGCGTGCATCTCGTTCAGCGGCACCATCTCGGGCATCGAGGCGCTCGAGCGGGCCACGGCGGTCATCACCGATCTCGACCCGGTGTACGACCAGTACGCCGGCATCGGCAAGGCGGTCTGCAAGCTCCGCGGCGTGGGCACGCCGCCGCCAGACTGCCTCGGCAAGTCCATCAACTTCTGGTCGCTGAGCGTGAACGGGAAGGTCGCTCCCGTCGGAGCGGGGGCGATCACGCTGAAGGACGGCGACGTCGAGGGCTGGCGTCACGGCACCGGTGGCCTGCCCCGCGCCGCGACAGCGGGCACCGCCACCACGACGGCCCCGCCGGCTCCCCCCACCACCAGGCCGCCCGCGCCGCCGCCCCAGCCGCCGGTGACCCCCACGACCACGCCGCCGACCTCGCCCACCCAGCCGGGGGGCGCGGGCCTGACCGGTTCCACCAAGCCCGACGGCACCCCGGCCGACCCCGTGACGACCCGGCCGGGCGAGATCCCGTCGACCACGACCCCCGGCACCACGACCACCACCAAGGCGGGCGAGACCACCACCACGGATCCCGGCGGTGACGGTGACGACCCCGAGACCGTCGCCGTGAAGTCCGGCGACGCCGACGAGGACGACGAGTCCGCGGCCGGTGCCGCAACGGGTGGTTCGTCGACGGACGGCGATGGCGGGAGCGGCGGCAGCCCGGTCCCCGCAGCCGTCGGGTTCGTCGCGGTCATCGCCGCGCTCGGCGGAGGCGCGGTCCTCATCCGCCGACGGCGCGCGGCCGCGGTCACCCCCACGCCTTCGGCCTGACGCACCCCGACCGGGTTCCTTCGGGCGCGTTCCGGGTTGTACTGATGGTAGAGCCGAGCAGTTGATCGGGAATGGCCGGCTCGTCCGTCGGACGACGACGAGACGCTACGTCACGAACGAACGCCTGACGACGTCGGGCGGGCGCGCCGCTCGCGCCGGTGATGCCGAGCACCCGGTCCGTGTCCCAGGATCTGTGTCACGAGGCGACGGCGCGCCTGCGTCGGCGTGGCCGCTCAGACGTCAGAGGCGAGTTCACGACGCACGGGTCGGTTGGGAGGAGTTCGCTTGATCATCCAAGCTCGGCTGCGATGTCCACCAGTTCGATGTGGTCCTGGCCGGCCGCCGCCAAATAGCCTACTCGTAAGTAAGCTACTTGTACGTAGTCTATTGCTCATCGGCCCCGCTCAGCTGCTCAGCAGAGGTAGCGGATGCTGCGCCCCCCGGCTCCGATCGCTGGGCGGGGCAGGCCCTGCGGGACATAGCCGGGTTGGCTGGACCCTGGGTGGGCGGCACGGTCAGCGCGTGCGGTTTGGTTGCGCCGGGCGACGCGTCGGTCTCCTCCGTGCGCGGCCCGCGCCTGCACGTACGGTTGTGCCGCGGGCGTTGTGCCCAACTCCCACGGGAACCCGTGCGAGCCGTTGTCTGGCAAGGGTTGAAGATATGCAGGTGCACCTGGTCGACGGGACCTACGAGCTCTTCCGGTACCACTTCGCCCTGCCGTCGCACATCACCGCGGCCGGCCAAGAGGTGGGCGCGACCCGGGGGGTGGCCGGATCGATGCTCCAGCTCCTGGAGGAGGGCGCCACCCACGTCGGCATCGCCACCGATCACATCATCCCGAGCTTCCGCAACGAGCTCTACGAGCCCTACAAGGACGGGTCCGGGATCGAGCCGGAGCTCCTGTCGCAGTTCCCGCTGGTCGAGGAGCTGCTGATCGCCCTCGGGTTCACCGTCTTCGCCATGGTCGAGTACGAGGCGGATGACGCGCTGGGTGCGGCATCGGTCGTCGCAGCCGCCGACGACCGGGTCGAGCGGGTGCTCATCTGCACGCCGGACAAGGACCTCGGTCAGTGCGTGGGCGGCAAGGTGTTCCAGCTCGACCGGCGCAAGGGCCTGGTCAGCGGCGTCGAGGAGGTCCGGGAGAAGTTCGGCGTGCCGCCGGAGTCCATCGCCGACTACCTCGGCCTGGTGGGCGACACCGCCGACGGCTTTCCCGGCCTGCCCGGCTGGGGCGCCAAGTCCGCCGCCGCGGTCTTGGCCCGCTACGGCCACCTCGAGGACATCCCAACCGACCCCGCTGACTGGGACGTGACCGTGCGCAGCGCGGCCAAGCTCGGCGCGACGCTCCGGGAGCAGTTCGACGACGCCCTGCTGTTCCGCCTCATCGCCACGATCCGCAACGAGGCGCCGACCATGGAGAACGTCGACGAGCTGCGCTGGACCGGCCCCCGCCCCGAACTGGCCGAGGTTGCCGAGCGCCTGGAGGCGCCGCGCTTGGTGGATCGCGCCGAGCGCCTCGCCGCCAAGCTCGCGGGTTAGCCGCCGGATTCGGAGCCGGCGTCGGGGTCCTTCTTCGCCCGGCTGGCGCTGACGCGGGGTGGTTCGTTGGGCATCTTCGGGTACTGCGGGGGCCAGGGCGCGTCCATCATCCCGTCGTCGAGGTCGCGGTCGTACCAGTCGAGGAGGACGCTGATGTCCTGCGGGGCGTCGTTCATGGCCGCCCACGGGTTGCCCTCGCTGGCGACCTTCTCGGCGACGTTGGCGATGGTGAGGTCGTCGATCACCACTGTCGCCACCTCCTCCCACGGGATGGGGCACGAGACCTGAGCGCCGACGCGGGGGCGGACGCACCAGGTGCCGAAGACCGTCTTGTGCGGGGCGTTCTGGTTGTAGTCCACGAACACCCGCTCGCCGCGGTCCTCCTTCCACCACTGGGCGGTGATGAGCTCGGGCCGGCGCCGCTCCAGCTCACGGGCCACGGCCACCGCGGCGGACCGCACGCCGTAGCCGTTCCACTCCGGGAGCAGGCGCACGAAGATGTGCAGGCCCTTGCTGCCGCTCGTCTTCACGTAGCTGGTGATGCCCTCGCCGTCGAAGAGGGCCTTCACCTCGTAGGCGGTCTCTCGGACCATGTCGAAGGTGACGCCGGGACCGGGGTCGAGGTCGATGCGCAGCTCGTCGGTGACTTCGGGGTCGGCAGCCTTGAAGGGCCAGGGGTGGAAGCCGAGGCAGCCCATGTTCACCGCCCACAGCAGGTGGGCGAGATCGGCGATGACCAGGGCGTTGCTCGGGGTGCCGTTGGGCGTCATGACCTCGGTCTGCTCGAGCCAGTCGGGCGCCCCGGCGCCGACGCGCTTCTGGAAGAACGACTTGCCGTGGGCGCCGTCGGGGAAGCGCTGCATGAGGGTGGGGCGGCCGCCGAGCGCGGCGAGCACCGGCTCCTCGATCGACTGGTAGTAGCGGACGAGATCGAGCTTCGTCTCGCCACGGGTCGTGAAGAACACCTTGTCCGGGCTGGTGATGCGGACCTCCCGCCCGCTCGCCTCGACCAGGATCTCCTCGCTCGCCATGGGTGCGACGGTATCGCCGCAAACCGGGCGGCGGGGATGGCCAAGGACACCCTCGCCGCGGCTGACCCCCCGATCGAACTTCGTACCGCTCGGGCTCGGAACCAGCGGTCTCCGGTACGACGTTCGGTGGGGGCGGGTCGGTCAAGGTGGGGTTCGTCGGTCAGGGGCGGCGGTGCTTGGCGGCGAACATGGCTTCGTCGGCGGCGCGCAGCAGGGATGCGGTGGTGTCGCCGCTGGTCGCGGTGGCCCCGCCGGCGCTGACCGTCACCGGGATGTGGGCGCCGTCGGCTGCCCGGATCTCGACCGGGGCGGTGGTGGCCTCGCCGACCCGCTGCACGAAGTGCCGGAGCGCGCTGCCGCCGAGTCCCGGGCACACGATCACGAACTCGTCGCCGCTCATCCGCCCGACCAGGTCGCCAGGTCGCACCAGTTCCTGGAGGCGGTTGGCGACGGCGATCAGCGCGAGGTCGCCGGCTTCGTGGCCGTGGGCGTCGTTGATCCCCTTGAGGTCGTCGAGGTCGACGTAGACCACGGACAGGACCGGGCTCGGGTCGAGCAGCAGGCCGGCGATGGTGCCCAGAACCTTGGTCCGGTTGGCCAACCCGGTCAGCGCGTCGCGGGTGGCCAGGCGCACCAGCTCGGGCTCCTCGGTGTGATCGACCAGGACGACCGTGACGATCTTGTGGTCCGAGTCCGTGCCGCGCGTGTGGAACTCGGCCTCGAGCACCCGGCCGCCGTAGCGGGGACGGGTGGTGGCCACCACGGTGCGCGCCCCCGTCGTGTGCAGGAGCGTCGTATACGCCGCTCGGATCACCGGCTGGTCGGCGTCGACCACCAGCTCGGCGATGGGGAGGCCGATCAGGTCCTCGCGACTGCTGGCGAGCAGGTCTGTCGCGGCCTCGCTGGCGAAGCGGACCCGGCCGTGCTGGCCGAGCGCGAGGTAGGCCGTCGGCAGGTCATCGGCGATCGCGGACAGCTCGGCCTCGATCTCCGGCTCGGGCAAGTCGTTCGTGGACGGGACCTCGCGGATCACCGCCACCATGCCGTCGATGTCCGGATCGCCGTAGCGGTTGTGGATGCGCAGGAGGCAGCGGCGCCAGCCGCCGTCGGCGTGGCGGAGCCGGACCTGGACCTCCCCGCACCAGCCGAGCTGGGCGGCCTGGGCCTCGGCCCCGATCTGGATCCCCCGCGGCGCGTCGTCGGGGTGCATGTGGGTGAACACGTTGGTGCCGACCTCGAAGCCGTACCCGAGCAGCCCCATCGGCGGGGACAGGCGGGCCTTCAGGTCGCCGTCGCGGTCGAAGATGTAGATGGCCTCGGTGAGGTACGGGAGCATGGCGTAGAGGTGGTCCTCTCCCACCAACCCCCGGTCGGCCGCGCCCGCCCCGTCCGCCGACCCCGCACCGTGGTCCATCGCAGAGGCCTCCCTCCGTCGCC
>CAZCVS010000024.1:0-16263 GCA_964501845.1 uncultured Iamiaceae bacterium | reverse complement strand
CATCGACGCCTACAAGGAGGGCATCGCCAACTGCACCGAGCCGCTCGGGCAGTTCGTGAACGACAACGTGATGATGACCAACGCCGTCGTCTGCGTGGCGGACCGCACGCGGGCCCGGGAGATCGCCATGTCGTCGGGTCGCGGCTACCTCAACACGATGGTGAACATGTACCACGACACCATGCCGCCCCAGCCCGGCGCGGTGAAGTGGCCCAACACCCCCTACGCCATCCCCGACGAGGAGACCCTCGACTTCCTGATCGAGGCCGGCTACCTGCTCTGCGGCAGCCCCGACGACGTGCTCGAGCAGATCGCCAAGTACCAGGACGTGGGCTGCGACCAGCTGGTCTTCGGCATCCCCAACGAGGGCTTCGAGCACGAGGAGGTCCTCGAGATGCTGGAGCTGTTCGGCACCAAGGTCATCCCCGAGTTCGACGACGAGCCGGTCCACCGCACGACCCGCATGCGGGCCACGGCCAAGCGGAAGTACGCGGACTTCGCCCACCCGCTGCCGCCGGAGACCAGCGAGGTCACGGTCATCCCCACCAACGCCCTCCTCCCGCTGGGGAGCTGAGCCCACGGCACCCGTCGCCACCGCCACCCGCAGCCGCCTGCTCGACGAGGCCGAGCGGCTCTTCGCCGTGGGCGGGGTCGAGGGCGTCACGACCCGCCAGATCACCGAGTCCGCCGGGCAGCGCAACACCTCGGCGGTCAGCTACCACTTCGGCTCGCGCCAGGGCCTGCTGCGGGCGATCCTGGCGCGGCGAGGCGGTCCGGTCGACGCCGAGCGCGGCCGTCTGCTGGTCGAGGCGGGTGCGGACCCGTCGCTCCCTGCACTCGTGGGCTGTCTCGTCGTGCCCTACGCCGCCCTGCTCGACGATGCCGGCGGCCGCTCCTACCTGCGGATCGTCGCCCAGCTCCGAGGGCGGTTCGCGGCGTGGCGCGTCGAGTCCGATGCCGCCACCACCGCGCACCTCGCGGCCATCCTCGACCAGCTCGAGGCCCGACCGAGCGCCCCGCCGGCCGTGCAGCGCGAGCGCGTCGTGGCGCTGATCATGCTGCTCACCGGCACCCTGGCCGAGCGGGCCCGGCGCATCGACGAGGGAACCGGCAACGAGCTCGACCACGACGAGTTCGTCGCCGACCTCGTCGCCATGTGCGCCGCCATCGTCACCGCGTGAGGATCAGCCCGCCCAGTAGTCCGGCTCGCCGTCATCGTCGGTCGTGGAGGCCGCGGCGCCGGACAGATCGGCAACGAGCTCGTCGGGATCGACCGGCTCGGTGAGCACCGGCGTCGAGACCAGGGCGGCCACCCGTTCCTCCGTCGCCTCGTCGGGCGCCTCCACCTCAGCCACCTCGACCTCGCTCGGGGCACCATCGACCGCCTCCACCTCGGGCACCTCGACCTCGGGCACCTCCACCTCGGCCGCCGCCGGCGCCGCGGCGGCTACCGCGACCAGGGCGACCACCTGGGCGTCGCGCTGGCGCTCGACCCAGCCTTCGAGGGCGGACGGGATGCCAGCCTGCCGGTCTCCCCAATCGACGATCTCCTTGCACCCGGCGACCAGCTCGTGCAGCGCCCGCCGGTCCCTGCGGGTGATCATCGGGATGAAGCCCAGACCCAGGACGAAGCTGAAGGGGAACACGAGCGTGCGCACCAGCGCTCGACCCGGCCCGAGCGGCTTGCCGACGAGATCGACGACGCGCAGGCCGACCAGCGCCTTGCCCGGTGTCCGGCCAGCGATCTCGATGCTGCCCCAGAGGTAGAGGCCGAACCAGGCAAAGTACGCCGCGCTCCACAGGATCGGGGCAGCACCACCGGTCGGATCGACGACGTCGCCGGTGAACAGCTCGACCATGGACCGGCCGAAGTAGACGACCACGCTGAAGAGAGCGGAGACGGCGAACAGGTCGAGGCCGAAGGCGATGAGGCGGCTGACCGGGCCGGCGGCGCGGCCGGTTGCGCTGAGCTTCGGCACATCGGGCAGGACCTGGCGCGGCCGCCGGAAGAGGCGGTCGATGGCGCCCATGATGATGATGTCGATGCCGACGAGCTGACGGCGGGCCAGATCGAGCGTGCGGGTGATGACGCCGGTGCTCGCCTCGGCGACGATCTCGTCGATGCCGGCCTTGGCGACGATGGCCTTGATGTCGACCCCGTCCATCAACACGTTGAGGTCGACGTCGGCCAGCAGCGCGTTGAGATCGACCTGGCCGATCACCTCGTTCATGTCGATGCGGGCGATCAGCGCGCCCACGTCGATCCGCCGCAGGAGGGCGTCGACATCGATGCGGGTGAGGAGGGCATCGATGTCGATGCGGGTCAACAGGGCGTCGACGTCTACCCGCTCCATCAGGGCATCGACGTCGAGCCGGTCGATCAGCGCATCGGGGTCGACGGCGTCGACGACGGTCGGCACGACCGCACCCATCAGACGACCCACGGGCGATCGGTGCTCGGTCACGGTCCGGACCGTAATCGCTGGACACCGAATCGGGTGTCTGGACGCGGAACGGCACGGAGACCCGAGGGCCTCCGTGCCGTCACGGACTGCAGGTTGCCGGGGTTCAGCTGGCGAGCAGCTTGGCCTTCTGGGCGTCGAACTCCTCGGCGGTGATCACACCGCTGTCGCGCAGACCGGCGAGCTTCTCGAGCTCCGTCGCCGTGCTGTGGCCGCCGGAGGCGCCGACGGTGCTGCGGATGTAGGCCTGAGCTGCCTCGTCGCGAGCCTTGGCGTCGGCGATGGCGTGCTCGCCCATCTTGTGGCCGCGGGCGATCAGGTAGACGAACACACCGAGGTACGGCAGCACGATGATGAAGAAGATCCAGAAGAACTTGCTCCAGCCGTTCAGATCGTGGCTGCGGAAGATGTCCGAGAACACCACGATCAAGAGCCAGATCCAGATGAAGAACATCGTGAACCAGAGGAACGACCAGAAGACCTGGCCGGTACCGAATTCGGAAGCGAGCATGTGGGGTGTGCCTTTCGTTTCTCATGGCCCGCGGCGAGTGCCGACGGAGGCCGATCGTGCATGGGCGACACAAGCCGTAACGTGTTCGCCACCCGCGGCGATTGTCCGGAGCCACCCTAGGGCAAGCTCCGACCCAGGTGGGACCTGGGTCGGAGCCAGTGTGACCAGGCGATCACAATCGGTCAAGCCAGGTCGAACGGTCCGCTCCGCCGTGCGGGCGACATCGACCCCATGCGGACCCCTGGCCGGGGGATCTCCTAGGTTCACCCTTCGTGGACGTGACCGGACTGGCCATCGCAGCGGGGGGCGCCGCCATCTTGGCCGGGTCCATCGCCGGCGCCCGCTACCCCACGATCCACCCGGCCGAGGCCCGGGTCTTCCAGTTCGTCAACGGGTGGCCGGACTGGCTGTACATCCCGTTCTGGCTCCCGATGCAGCTCGGCAACCTGGTCGTGGGCACCGTGGTCGGCCTGGCGATCGCGTGGGCGCTGGGTGCGCTCGAGGTGGCGGTGGCCGTCGTGTTGGCCATGGTGCTCAAGCTGGTGGCCGAGCGGGTGGTGCGCCGCGAGCTGGCGGCCTACCTCGAGGTGCGCCAGCGTCCGGGCACCAGCGAGCTGGGGGCCAAGCTGCGCGGCGCCGACGTGCCCGACCACGGCATGAGCTTCCCGTCGGGCCACGTGATCTTGGTGGCGGCCATCGCCACGGTGCTCACCGGTCACCTCGACGCCGGCGTCGCCCTCATCCCCTTCGTGCTCGCCGCGCTCGTCGCCATCGGCCGGGTCTTCGTCGGCGCCCACAACCCACTCGACGTCACCGCCGGCATGGGCGCCGGCCTCCTCGTCGGCGGCCTCTTGACCTCCGTCCTCTACTGACCGACGTCGGGTCGCCCCCCACCCAGCCCGATCCGAACTTTCGACGTTGGTGGTTGCACACCAACCGTTCGCATCGAAAGTTCGATCACGGTCGATCGGGCATCCTCGAACTTTCGATGTTCGTGGTTGCCCCGCAACCGCTGGCGTCGAAAGTTCGATCCGGGCCGGTCAGGTCGGGAGGGCGGCGATGCGGGCGCGGAGGTCGTCGAGGCGGTTGGGCTGGGCCTTGAGGGATGTGCGGGTGGCACCGCTCAGCATCGGGAGCTTGAGGCGGTCGAGGCTGGTGGCCATCGCGGCCGGGCCCACCGCAGCGATCCCGGAGTCGACGGCGCGCTGCGGGCCGACGACCGTGGCGAGCGAGGCGGTCAGCTCGGCGAGGTCGGTGGCGAGGAGCAGGTCCGAGGCCGCGACCTCGCTGAAGCCGAAGTCGATGATCCAGGCATCGCCGTCGTCGGCCAGGAACACGTTGGCGAGGCGCAGGTCGCGATGGGCGACGCGGTGGCTGCGCAAGATGACGAGCTGCTCCCACACGAGCGCCAACACCTCATCGGTCATCTCGTCGGCCTCGAGGCGGTCGAGCGAACGTCCGGCGATGGCGTCGTAGGCCAGCACGAAGCCGGGAGGATCGTCCGTCGAGGCGAACGCGGCGACGCGCGGGGTGCGCACGCCCATCTGCTTCGCCATCAACGACACGAGGGCCTCGTGCTCCACGGCCCGACGGAGCGATGCATCGGCCTTCTCGTCGCCCAGATCCCGAGGCTGGACGCGGCGGTAGATGCGAAAGAGCAGGTCGGCGCTGCGCTCATCCGCGCCGAGCGCCTTGACGAACAGCTTGGACCCGTCGGGAGCGGTGGCGAAGTAGGGCGTCGAGCCGCGGGCGTCGAGGCTCGCCTGCTCCAGCTTCGCCAGGGGCTGGCCGACCGCCGCCAGGCCGGCGGCGATGCCGGCGCCGGTGGGGCGCTGCGACGGACCGCCGAGGAACACGATCACGGCCGCACCCGCGGCCCAGCCGGCGAGCAGGGCGAGGATCGTGTCGAAGGCGACCGGCGACTCGACGAAGTGGACCAGCGCCACGGCCATGGTGAGCGCCCACCCCGTGCGGCGCCACGAACGGGGCACCCACGGAGCCGAGACGGTGACCACGGCCGCCAGCGCGGCGACCGCGCCCGCGGACCAGGAGCCGCCCCCGCCGATGGCCGCCAGCGCCTCCGCATCGGCGACCTGGGCACCCGGCTCGCCGACGATCCTGCGGATCAGCGCCACCACCACGCCGGCGGCGACGGCCGCCACGACGGCGGCGATCAGGGTGCGCCAGGCGCGGGACCGGACCACCGCGGCGAGCCCCACGGCGAACAGCACGACGCCGACGATCTGCGCGCCGATGGCCAACACGGACAGGAACCAGGTCGGCAGGCGATCGAGACCGCGCAGGAGGTCGGCGACGAAGTCGACCATCGTGTCGCCGAACAGCACGCCCATGAGGGTGACGACGAGCAGGGTCACGACGGCCACCGCCATGCGCAGGACGTCGCTCGGCGCCTGGGTCACCCGGCCGGCATCGCTGGCGGTGATCTCGACGCCGTCCACGGTGATCGTGCTCATCAGATTCCCGTCTCTGCTGCGAGCCGTCCGTCCGCGATGGCGGCGAGGAGGGCGGCGTGGTCGCGGTCGTTCTGGTCAGCGTAGGAGGCCGCGAACTCGGCCATGGCCTGGTCGAACGTGCTGCTGGTGCCGAGGTAGGCGGCGATGGCGATGCGGTCGCCGGAGCGGGCGTGGGCCCGAGCGAGGGTCCAGGCGCACAGCTCGCCGTAGCGGGCGAGCATCGCCGGCTCGAGCAGGTCGACGTCGACCGAGGCCTTCCAGTCCCAGAGCTGGCGCATGAAGTAGTCGCGCCGGACGCCGTCGATCCCATCGGTCTGCTGCCAGCCGAGGAGGATGTCGCTCGACGCCTGCATCAACCGCTGGCCCTCGACGACCCGCTGGCCGTGGGTCGAGAACTTCGATGCCGGGAGGAACCGCTCGAGCACCGACGCCTGCGCCTCCTTCACCTGGAGGACCAGCGGGTCGTCGTCGTCACGGCCGACGAACAGGGCGATCCACGCCCGCGTCCCGACGCTGCCGACGCCGACCACCTTCCGGGCGAGGTCCATGAACTTGTAGCGGGCGAGGAGGTGCCGGCGGTCGGCGTTGAGGCTCTGCTGGTACGAGTGGAGCGAGCCGCGCACCGCCTCCTCCAGCTCGGCGCCCACCTTCGTGCCGAACAGCTTCCCCGCCGAGACCACGAGGGGTGGGTTGTCGATGAACTGGAGGTGGCCGTCGACCACGTGGGTGAGCTTGGCCGCGGCCCGGAGCTGATCTTTGCCGAGGGCCTTGGCGACGCCCTTCTTGGCCCGCTTGCGCTGGGCGGCGTCGGCCTGGGCCTGCATCGTGGCCAGGGCGGCCTCGACATCGAGCGAGGAGTACCAGACCTCGAGGTCCCGCATGGCGGAGAACTGGGCCATGGCCTCGCGATAGGAGCGTCCGGCGCCGACCACCATGTCTTTGCGCGTCGCGTCGTCGAACCCGTTCGACCGGGCGGCCACCTCGATGCTGGCCACGAGCCGCTTCACGTCCCACTCGAACGGACCCGGGAGCGTCTCGTCGAAGTCGTTGAGGTCGAACACGAGCTTGCGCTCGGGCGACGCGAAGCCGCCGAAGTTGCTGAGGTGGGCATCGCCGCAGAGCTGCACGTCGAGCCCGCTCGCCGGCACCGTCGCCAGATCGGCCGCCATCATCAGCGCCGCACCTCGGTAGTTGGCGAACGCCGTTGCCGACATGCGGCCGTGGCGGATCGGCACCAGGTCCGGCACCCGTGTCGCGGCCTGCTCCTGGAGGAGATCGATCGAGTCGTGGGTGCGCTGCGACTCGCTCCAGTCCGCATGTGAGCTCCGCGGCACCGCCCGGCGCGCCGCCTTCCCTCGCGCCGCCCGCTCCTCGACGGTGGGGTGCTCGTCACCGAGGTGCGGGGCGTTCGAGGCAGAGGTGGGCATGGCGGGCCTTCCAGGAGGTGTCGGTACGGCCAGGCGGCGACGCGTGCCGTCCGTTGCAGCACCAGTTCTTACCAGGCAGGTCGGATGTTCCCGCGTGGACACATCAGGCGTGCGATCATGGCGGCGACCGGCCGCCTCGGCCGCTCCAGGGACGCACCTCTGCCACGAGGAGGCCTCCTGCCACCCCCTCACGCCGACCGGCCTGAGCAGGACAAAACCAAGGAATGACAGCGTGACCGACGAAGACGTACACGGACCGATCGATTTCGTCCTGATCGAGTTCCAGGGCGAGCACCTGAACGGCGAGGCCGGGACCGCACTGCTCGACCTGGTCGATGCCGGGACCATCCGGATCTGGGACCTCCTCGTGGTCACCAAGGCCGCCGACGGCACGGTCCAGGGCATCAACATCGAGGACCTCGACGCCGACCACCTCGGCAGCTTCACCGCCTTCGCCGGCGCCAACTCGGGCCTGCTCGGCGACGAAGACGCCGAAGAGGCCGGCCACGCGCTGGAGCCCGGCACCGTCGCCGCCCTCATCGTCTACGAGAACACCTGGGCCATCCCGTTCGTGCAGGCTGCTCGTGCCGCCGGCGGCCAGGTCGTGGCCGCCGCCCGCATCCCCGCCGATACCGTCATCGAAGTGCTCGACGCCGCTGACGCGGCCAGCTGAGAGGAACCAGAACCATGCCAGGATTGCTCCGAGGAGTCGCCCGCACCGCTGTCATCGCCGGCACCGCCACCGCGGTGAGCGGCCGGGTCCAGCGCCGCCAGGCCGAGAAGTACACCGACCGCGACGCCCAGATCTACGCCGACCGCAACGCGGCCTACCAGCAGGACGTGCAGGCCCAGCAGCCGCAGTACGCCCCGCCGCCCCCACCCCCCGCGCCCGCCGCGCCGGCCGGCGGCGACGTCATCGAGCAGCTCAAGCAGCTCGGCGACCTCCACGCCCAGGGCATCCTCACCGACGAGGAGTTCGCGGCGCAGAAGGCCAAGGTCCTCAACGGCTGACGGCCTGCTCGACCGAGGTTCGTGCCGTGCCCGCCCTCGTTGGGGCGGGCACGGTCGCGTCCCGGTCGGCCTCAGCCGTGGTGGTGCGAGAGGCTGTCGATGGCGACGGTGATCGACAAGATGAGCGCCGGGTCCACATCAGCGCGGACCTCCACCCCGTAGGTGTCACGGATGCGGAACCACTTCTTGGAGATCTCCGCCACCTTGTGGCCGTCGCGCTCGATCTCGTACTCGTGATCGACGATGTTGCCGTGGGCCTTCAGGTTCTTGCCGTCGGTCTCGATCACGAACCGGTCGCGGATGCCGACCAGTGCCTTCTTGACCTTGTACTCCTGGCCACCGGTCTCGATCTTGATGGCGTCGCGGACGGTGAGCTTCTTCTCCCGGATCTTGGCCACGTCGTTGCCGTGCGCGTCCTCGAGGACCCAGGTGTCGCGGAACCGGACGGCCTTGCCGTTGACGCGGTACGCCTTGTTCCCGTCGGCGTCCTCGATCCAGTGGTCGTCGCCGATCGAGAAGAGGTCCTGGCGCATCTGGTACTTGACCGTCTTCTCCCGCTTCAGCAATCCCATGCCAGTTCCTCCTCTGGGCGAACGATCCCGACCGTGGCCGTGACCCGGCGCACCCACGGGGTGCATCGGCAGAGTAGAACGTCGCCGGACGTCGCGCGAGCGACCAGATGAGGACGAGCGACCGATGGCAGACCCGGTGACCACGACGAGCCCCGCGAAGGCGACCGCGACCGCAGCGGCCGGCGCCGTGCTCCTCACCTTGGCGACGGCGCAGTTCCTGATGACCCTCGACAGCTCGGTCATGAACGTGTCGATGGCGACCGTGGCGTCGGATCTCGACACCACGATCACCGGCATCCAGACGGCCATCACCCTCTACACGCTGGTCATGGCGACGCTCATGGTCACCGGCGGCAAGATCGGGACCATCATCGGGCGCCGCAAGGCGTTCGCCATCGGCTGCGTCATCTACGGCGCCGGTTCGTTCGTCACGGGTGCCTCGCCGACGCTTCCCGTGATGATCGTCGGCTGGTCGTTCCTCGAAGGCCTGGGCGCGGCGCTCATCCTCCCGGCGATCGTGGCCCTGGTGGCCGGGAACTTCCCGCCCGCGGGGCGCCCTCGCGCCTACGGCCTGGTCGCGGCGGCCGGTGCGATCGCCGTCGCCGCGGGCCCGCTCATCGGCGGCCTCGCCACCACCTACGCCTCGTGGCGCTACGTCTTCTTCGGCGAAGTCATCCTGGTCGCCGTGATCTTGGTCCTGTCCCGCAAGATCGCCGATGCCCCCTCGGAGGGGCACCACCACCTCGACCTCGTCAGCACCCTCCTGTCGGTGGTCGGCCTCGGCGCCGCGGTCTACGGGATCCTGCGCTCCAGCGAGTGGGGGTGGGTCACGCCCAAGCCCGGCGCGCCGGACCTGCTCGGCGTCTCCCCCACCTTCTGGCTCATCGCCTTCGGCATGGTGGTCGTGTGGCTGTTCTTCCTCTGGCAGCACCGGCTGATCCGCCGGGGCAAGGAACCGTTGATCGACCCCGCGCTGCTCGCGGTGCCCCAGCTCGCGGGCGGGCTGATCATGTTCTTCTTCCAGTTCCTGCTCCAGGCCGGCGTCTTCTTCATCGTGCCCCTGTTCCTCTCCGTGGTCCTGGAGCTCACGGCGATCGAGACCGGGCTGCGGATCATGCCGCTGTCGCTGGCGCTGCTGGTCGCCGCCGCCGGCGTGCCCAAGGTGTGGCCCCAGGCGTCGCCGCGCCGGGTCGTGCGCGTCGGCCTGCTGTTCATGCTCGCCGGCATCCTCTCGCTGCTCAGCGGCATCGAACTGGGTGCCAGCGCCGGCGTCGTCGCGGTGCCGATGATCCTGATCGGGCTCGGCATCGGCGCCCTGTCCTCGCAGCTGGGGGCCGTCACCGTGTCCGCCGTTCCCACCGAGCAGAGCGGCGAGGTCGGCGGTCTGCAGAATACGGCAACCAACCTCGGCGCCTCCATCGGCACCGCGCTCGCCGGTTCGGTGATGATCGCGGTCCTCACCAGCACGGCCATCGGCGGGATCAACACCAGCGCCGACGTGCCGGCGAGCGTGCAGGAGGCGGCAACCGTGGAGCTGGCGGCCGGCGTCCCGTTCATCTCCGACAGCCAGCTCTCCGATGCACTGGCCGACACCGATCTGTCGGCATCGGCCAGCGAAGCCATCGTCTCCACCAACCAGACCGCTCGGGTGGAGGGCCTCGACGCCGCCCTGGCGGTCTTGGCCCTTCTCGCCGTCGTGTCGCTGTTCTTCACCCGCCGCGTGCCCACCGAGCAGCCGTCTGGTGATCCCACCGCGGACCCGCCACCTACCTGAGGGGGCCGCCGTTCTTGTTCCCGAACGTGTCGCTGGACGACGCGCCCAGGAGCACGTTTCCGGGCACCTCGGTTCTCGTTCCCGGCTGCGTTGCTGAGCAACACGAACGGGAACAAGAACGGTTCAGACCCTCAGTCTTCGGGGGCGGGGACCCAGGCGGCGGGGCGCTTCTCGAGGAAGGCGCTCATGCCCTCGGCGGCCTCGGCGCTGGTGAACAGGTCGGCGGAGAACTGCTGCGTCCAGGCGAAGGCGTCGTCGACGGGCATGCCCGGGACCTCGGCGAGAAGGCGCTTGCTGGCGGCGATGGCGTTGGGGCCGCCGGCGAGGAGGTCGGCGACGATCTCGTCGACCGCGGCGTCGAGCTCGTCTGCGGGAACGGCCCGGTTGATGAGGCCGATGCGGGCGGCCTCATCGGCGAGGAAGCGGTTGCCCCGAAGGAAGGCGGCACGGGCATCGGCCTCGCGCAGCTTCGGGAGGCAGAGCACCGAGATCATGGCGGGGGCGACGCCGACGCGGACCTCGGTGAAGCCGAACTTGGCGGTGTCGACGGCGACGGAGATGTCCATGGCCGCGGCCAGCCCCATCCCGCCGGCGACGCAGTGGCCGGCGATGCGCCCGACGTAGGGCTTGGGCGACAGCCGGAAGCGGGCGAAGACGCTGGCCATGTCGACGGTGCGCCCCGCGGCTGCGCCCGACGACTGCTGCGACAGGTTGGCCCCCGCACAGAACACGGTGCCGGCGTTGGTGAGCACGACGACCCGGACGCCGTCGTTCGCATCGGCGTCGTCGAGGATGTCGACCAGCTCCACCAACAGGTCCGCGCTGAGCGCGTTGCGGCGGGGCTCATCGTTGAGGGTGACGGTGAGGACACCGTTGGCGAGGGATTGCTCGACGAGGGCCATCAGGTGCTCCTGGGTTCGGTGGAGGGCGCGGGGCCGTCGGTGGCCGGGCCGGCGAAGGCTTGGGCCCGGATCAGCCAGTCGCGGGCGACGTCGCCGGTGACCACCAGCGCGGTGTCGTCCACGTGGCGGCGCTGGGTCACGACGAGGCAGAAGTCCTCGGCCGGGCCGGTGACCGTGTTCTCGGTGTCGCCCTCGTCGCCGTAGATCCAGGTGTCGCCCGATGGTGCGGTGAGCACCACGCCGACCTCGCCCTCCGGCGGCTCCATGCCCCGGTTGAGGTAGGACCACTTCCGGGTGATGGAGCCGAGCTGGGCGATGTGGCGGAGGCGGTCGGTGGCGGGGCGGTGGGCACCGACGGTGTCGACGATGTCCTGGCCGTGCGCCCACACCTCCATGAGGCGGGCGGTGAGGAACGACTTCGACCCCATCGACGGGCCGTACCAGGCGATGCGGGTGTCGTTCTGCAAGCTGGCAGCAGCCTCCGCCAGCAGTGCCCGGTTGGCGCGCCACGCCGCGAGCAGTTCGGCGGGAGGGAGGAAGCGCCACTCGTCCATCTCGAACGCGTCGACCGCCTCGTCCCCGCCGGCCGCCGCTTCGAGAAGGGCGTGAACCGTGGCCGGGAACGCGTCGGGATCGCTGATGGCGAGGGCGGCGTTGCGGTCGAAGTAGGTCAGGTGCGCCAGCTGGTCGGCGATGGTCCAGCGGGGGCTCGGGGTGGGCAGGGCGAACTGCTCGGCCGTCAGGTCGCGCACGACCACGTCGAGCGCCTCCTGTTCAGCCAGCAGATCGTCACGGACTTCGGACACATCCATCGTGGTCAACCTTTCAGATCAGCGAAGCCCGCGTGCACGTCGAGGTCCCCACGACACACAAGCGCACGCGGGCACCTGGTATCGACCCCGCCACCCACACGGCGGACCGGTGAGCCGCGTGCACTTCAGGGTCCCCACGACACACAAGCGCACGCGGGCACCCGGTCGGGTGCGACCCGCCTGGGTGCCGCGCCGGCCAAGCCGCGTGCACATCGAGGTCCCCACGACACACAGGTGCACGCGGCACCCGGTCTGATGCTGCGTCATGGACGGGCCTCGGGGTCGGGAGAGGTGAGGCCGCGGAGGATGAGATCGACGACGGTGTCGGCCGCGTCCTTGGGCGGGGTGCGGAGGGTGGACAGCACGTCGGGGCGGATGAACTCCTGGCCCACGGTGGCGAGCGTGTGGGCGACGGCCGCGGTGTCGACATCGGCGATGTCGCCGCGCTCGACGGCGAGGTCCAACAAGGTGCGGGTGACGGCGACGACGTAGTCGGCGTGGTCGCCGTTGCGGCGCCGGGCGGCGGGCATGGCGGCGAGGTCGCGGGAGTACGCCTCGGTGGTGCCGCTGACCGCGACCGTGGCGGCGCTCAGGTAGCTGCGGATGGCGTCGAGCGGGGCCATGTCGGGGCCGACGGCGGCCATGGCCTCGCGCCCGACGCGCCACAGGTGGGTGTCGACGACGGTGAGCACCAGCTCGTCGCGGCTGGGCGCCAGGCCGTAGAGGGTGCGCAGCGAGCAGTTGAGGCGCGCCGCGATCTCCGACATCGTCAGATCGGCGAACCCGTCGCGGAACAGCGACCCGAGCTGGCCGAGCAGCTCGCGCTGGCGGTCGGTGAGGCGGTGGACCTCGTCTCGACTCAGCATCGGCCGCGGCGCCGGGATGGCCCGCAACCGCTGCTCCAGCTCCGACGAGGTGGTCGACGCGCTCACGCCCCTCCCCCCACAAGCACCCGAAGTTGGTGTGCGAACGAGCGCATACCGCTCGTTGCCACACCAACCTCGATCGCGTCGCGGGCCGGTGGAGCGGCTGGGAGTTCCATCACTCGCCGACGAGCTCGAGGGGGAGGTCGACGATGCGGGCGCGGAGCCACTCGCCGAGGCCCTTGGCCTGGCCGTCCTGCCGGGTCGAGGCAGCGACGCCCTCCTGGAGCAGGCCGTGGAGCACGAAGTTGAGCGACCAGATGTTGGGGAGGTCGAACCGCTCGACGCGCAGGTCGGCAGCCTCGGGCAGCAGCTCCTGGAGCCGCTCGACCGTGAGGTGCTGGGCCAACCAGGCGTACGCCTCCGGCGAACGGGCGAACACGCCGAGGTTGGCGTTGCCGCCCTTGTCACCCGAGCGGGCGCCGAACACCCGGCCCAGGGCGATGGGCACCGTCTGGCCCTCGGGCACCGCCGGGATCTCGGGGACGGGCACCTCGGCGATGACCTCCGCCGACGGCTCCGGTGCGACCGAGTCGACCACCGTGCGGGCCCCGCCGAGGATGACGACGTGCTGCGGGACCAGGTCGGCCGGCACGACCGCGGGGCGGTAGACGCCGAAGGGCTTGGCGACGCCCATGCCGGCCACCGCGAACAGGCCGGGGATGGTGGCGAGGGCGAGCTCGTTGATGGCACCGGACGCGCCCTTGACCTTGCGCTCGTCGGGGTCCTTGAGGGTGATGCGCCAGAGGGCGACGGCCTCCTCGTTGGTGGCCGGGTCGGGCTTGTCGGTCCGCACCAGCTTGGTGGTGACGCTGGCGATCTCGTGCCTGTCCACCGTGGCCGACGCCCAGAAGGCGTCTTCGACCAGCTCGGCCTTGGCCTCGATGTCGAGCCCGGTGAGGGCCACGTTGAGGTCGGTGCGGAAGCCGCCCAGCTCGTTCATCGCCACCTTGAGCGTGGCCGGCGGCGGCTCGCCCTTGGTGCCGCTGACCCGCACCCGGTCGTGGCCGACCTCCTCGAGGTGGACGGTGTCGAAGCGGGCGGTGACGTCGGGGCCGAGGTACGCGGGCGAGCCGATCTCGTAGAGCAGCTGGGACGTGACCGTGCCCACGTTGACCGCGCCGCCAGTGCCGTCGTGCTTGCCGATGACGCTGGAGCCGTCGGCGGCGATCTCCGCCCAGGGGAACCCGGTGTGGGTGAGGCCACCGAGCTCGGTGAAGAACGAGTAGTTGCCGCCGGTGGCCTGGGTGCCGCACTCGATGATGTGGCCGGCAACCACCGCGCCGGCCATCGGGTCCCAGTCGTCCCTGGCCCAGCCGTGGTGCCAGGCCGCGGGACCGGCGACGACCGCGGCATCGGTGGTGCGGCCGGTCACGACGATGTCGGCCCCCGCGTTCAGGGCTTCGACGATGCCCCACGCTCCCAGGTAGGCGTTGGCGGTGAGGAAGCGGCTGGTGTCGCCGACCGGCTCGCCGGTCTCGAAGTGGTCGAGGTGGACGCCGGCTGCCACCAGCTCGCTGAGCCGGGGCAGGAGGTCGTCGCCGTTGACGTAGGCGATGGTTGGGTTCAGGCCGAGCTTGCCGGCCACCTCGGCCACAGCTTCGGCGCAGCCGTCGGGGTCGAGGCCACCGGCGTTGGTGACGACCTTGATGCCGCGGTCGAGACAGGTTCCCATGACCTGTTCCATCTGGGTCACGAACGTGCGGGCGTAGCCGCCGCCGGGACGCTTCATCCGGGTCCGGGCGAGGATGAGCATGGTCAGCTCGGCCAACCAGTCCCCCGTGAGCACGTCGATGGGCCCACCCTCGACCATCTCCTGCGCCGCGCTCAACCGGTCCCCGTAGAACCCCGAGCAGTTCGCGATCCGGATCGGCGCGGTCATGGGAGGGCCCCTTCCGTTCCTGTCGTTGAACTGCTGCCCTGAGCCGTCGATGGACGACAAGAACGGTTCATGCGTTCGTCTCCTCGGGGTCGTCGTGGGGTTCGAAGACCAGGAGGAGGGCGCCGTTGGCGACCTGGTCGCCGGTGGCGACGCGGACCTCGGCGACCGTGCCGTCCGCGGGGGCGGCCATGTGGTGCTCCATCTTCATGGCCTCGAGCACGACGAGGGTCTCCCCCGCGGTGACGGGCTGGCCGGGCTCCACGCGCACGTCGAGCACGACACCGGGCATGGGGGCGATGAACCCGCCGACGACCTCGGCCGGACCCGGGACGGTGAAGCGAGCGATGGCCTGCACGTGGGCCGTGCCCCGAGGGAGCTGGACCCAGAGGTCGTCGCCGCTCGCCGTCACCTGGCTGGCGTGGCGGTAGCCGTCGATCTCGATGTCGATCGAGGTGGGTGTCCAGCCGTGGATGCGGGCGTGCATGGCATCATCGCCCTCGCCCACCGTGAAGGTGCCGTCGCGGAGGCAGCGATAGGTGGTGTCGACCCGCTCGCCGTCGACGAGGAACGACACCGACTGGGCGGGCGTGCGGGTGTTGCGCCACCCGCTGGGCATCGTGCGGAGGACGGGCGCCTCGGCCCGGCTGCGGCCTTGGAGCCAGAGGGCGGCGGCCGCCGCGATGCGGGCGTGTTCGACCGGGTCGGGCTCCCGGACGAGGGGGACGCCGACGCGCTCGATGAAGTCCGTGGTGGTGTCTCCCGCCAAGAACTCCGGCGTGCGGAGGGTGGCGACGAGGAAGTCCCGGTTGGTGGTGACGCCGCCGAGGTGGAGCCGCTCGAGCGCGAGGGCGAGCCGGCCCGCGGCCTCGGTGCGGGTGGGCGCGTGGGCCACGACCTTGGCGAGCATCGGGTCGAAGTCGACGCCGACGACCGAGCCGGGCTCCACGCCCGAGTCCCAGCGGACCACCGGTTCAGCGGCGGGGACGAACGCTTCGACCGTGCCGGTGGCGGGCAGGAACCCGGCGGCAGGGTCCTCCGCGTAGAGGCGGGCCTCGATGGCGTGGCCGGTGAACGCGGCCTCGGTGGCGGCTGGCTCCAGCGGCTCGCCGGCGGCGACGCGGAACTGCTGGCGGACCAGGTCGACACCCGTGACCTCCTCGGTGACCGGGTGCTCGACCTGCAGACGGGTGTTGACCTCGAGGAAGAAGAACTCGCGGGTCTCGTCGTCGACCAGGAACTCGACCGTTCCGGTGGACGTGTACCCGATGGCCCGGGCCAGGCCCAGGGCGGCGTCGCCCATCGCGGCCCGCATGACGTCGTCGACCACCGGGGAGGGCGACTCCTCGATGACCTTCTGGTGACGGCGCTGGATCGAGCACTCGCGCTCGCCGAGGTGGACGACCGTGCCGTGCTGGTCGCCGAGGATCTGGATCTCCACGTGGCGGGAGCGGGCGACGTAGCGCTCGAGGAACACGCGGTCGTCGCCGAAGCTGCTGAGCGCCTCGCGCTGGGC
>CAZCVS010000023.1:0-16304 GCA_964501845.1 uncultured Iamiaceae bacterium | reverse complement strand
ATGGTGGTCGTGTTCAGCATCAGCTTCCACTGGATCATGGCCCGGGAGGGCCAGACCCACAGCTGGCCGACCAGCGTGTACTGGACCCTGGTCACCATGTCGACGCTCGGCTTCGGCGACATCACCTTCCAGTCCGACCTCGGCCGGGCGTTCTCGGTGGTGGTGCTGCTCTCGGGCTCCACGTTCATCTTGGTCTTGCTCCCGTTCACGTTCATCCAGTTCGTGTTCCTGCCGTGGATGGAGACCCGGCGCTCGGCCCGGGCGCCGCGCCAGGTGGACCCCGGGGTGACGGGCCACGTGGTGCTGACCCGGATCGGGGCCATCGAGGAGGCGCTGATCGAGCGTCTCGACCGTGCCGGCATCTCCTACGTGGTGCTCGAGCCCGACCTCACCGCCGCTCTGGCTCTGCACGACCGCGGCGTCGACGTCATGGTCGGTGAGCTCGACGACCCGGCCACCTACCAGGCTGCCCGGGTGGCCGAGGCGTCGATGGTGGCCACCACGCGCTCGGACCCGACCAACACCAACGTGGCCTTCACGGTGCGCGAGATCGACCCGGCGGTGCCCATCATCGCCACGGCGTCGACGGCGACCTCCGTCGACATCCTCCGCCTCGCCGGCGCCACCCAGACGCTGCAGCTCGGCGAGATGCTGGGCGCCGGGTTCGCCCAGCGGGTCCTCAAGCCTGGGGCGGCCACCCACGTCGTCGGCGAGTTCGGCCCGCTGCTCGTGGCCGAGGCGAGCGTGGCGGGCACCTCGCTGGTGGGCGCCACCATCGCCAGTTCACGCTTGCGCGAGGAGGTCGCGGTGAACGTGGTCGGCGTGTGGGAGCGCGGCCTGTTCCGGGCAGCTCGACCGGAGATCGAGATCACCGACCACTCCGTGCTGGTGGTGGCGGGCACGCGCGATCAGCTCGACGCCTTCGACGACCGCTTCTCCGTCAAGGTGCCCCTGCACCACAACGTCTTGATCATCGGGGGCGGGCGCGTCGGGCGGGCGATCGGCCGGCGCCTCGGCGAGTCGGGCGTCGATCACCGCATCGTCGAGAAGCAGCCGGGCCGGGTCACCGACGCGGCCCACGTCGTGGAGGGAGACGCGTCCGACGTGGCGGTGCTGCGGGCCGCGGGCATCGACGATGCCGAGACGGTCATCGTGACCACCCACGACGACGACACCAACGTGTACCTCACGCTGTACTGCCGCAAGCTCCGGCCCGACATCCAGCTCCTGGCCCGGGCCAACCTCGATCGCAACGTCTCCACGCTCCACCGAGCCGGCGCCGATGCCGTCTTGTCGTACACGAGCGCCGGTGCCACCGCGATCTGGAACTCGCTTGGGGTCAACCCGACCGTGGTGCTCGCCGAAGGTCTCGACGTCTTCCGCGCCCCGGTCCCTGACACCGTCGCCGGCCGTACCTTGCGGGAGAGCGCGATCCGGGCCCAGACGGGGTGCAACGTGGTCGCGGTGATCGCCGGCGATGAGCTCGTGTCGACGCCCATCGCCGACACGGTGATTCCGGCGAGCGCCGAGCTCGTCCTCATCGCCGATGCGGAGTCTGAGGACCGCTTCCTCCGCCTCTCTGGGGCCAGCCGCCACTGAGGCGGCGCTGGTCAAGCCGGTCGGGCGACCGCCTCGAAGCGCACGGTGATCTCGGGATGGACCCGCAGCAGCCCGACCCTCGGCGGCTGGAGGCCCCACTCGCGCACGTCGAGCTCCTGGGAGCCGGCGAGGTGCAGTTCCTCGCCGTCGAGCGAGACGTCGAGCTCGCCGCCGACCGAACGGGTCTCACCCCGGAAGGTGATGGCGCCGGTGAGCGCCACGCGGCCCGTCCCGGCGCGGGACGAGGCGGTGACGGTGCCCACGATCTCGGGGTGGTGGCTGGCATCGATCCGGCGTCGGGTCTCGACGTCGACGATGGGGTTTCCCGACTTCAGGCGGTCGACCTCGACGCGGACCTCGCCCTCGACCTTCGGGGTGGCGCCGACACCGCCGTCTGCCAGCACCAGCAGCTCGACCCAGCCCCGCAAGCCGGTCGCGGTCGCCCGGATGGGGTGGATGGACGACGAGCCGTCGATCCAGACCTGCGAGCGGCTCGGATCGAGGTCGTAGCGGATCCGGGGCATGGCCTGAACCTACCGCCGCCCGGGCGCCCCGGACCGGGAGACGGCGGCCCTGAGGGTCACCTGCCGATCGTGGCGGCGTAGCCCGGGCTGTCGATGATGTCCTGGGCGATCTTTGCGGGGGTGGTCGTCTTGTCGTCGAGCGCCGCGACCAGGGTGTTGAACACCGAGGCGGTCGGGGCCTTGCCGGCGAGCAGGATGAAGATCGCCGAGACGTCGACCTCGCTGACCTGCTTGGTCTTGTACTCGTTCGACTCGGAGAACCCGGTCATGACCTGGCCCCGGGTGTTGACCTTCCGGTCGAGGCGCGACGTCCAGTAGTTCACGCCGGAGGTCTCGCCCGTCCGGCCCAGCACGTTCTTGTAGACGAGCTCGACGAACTTCCGGTTGGTGAGCTTGCCGTACTTGTTCTTGAACTCGCTGGAACTGGCGAACGAGTCCGAGATGGCGTTCAGCTTCTTGCCGTTCACCCGGCGCTGGCGGATCCAGTAGGTGAGGCCGCCCTTGTCCGGAATGCGCAGGAAGTACGCCCGGTAGAGGCGGGTGGCCGGATCGACGTTGGTGACGTTGTCGGTGCTGAGCCGCAGGGCGGCGACGAGTCCGCCGGGGGTCAGCGTGCCCGCCGTGAGCTGGGCGACCCGGGTCGAGCGCTCGGTGGTGGTGGGGGGTCGGCCGAGCAGGTCGACGTAGAAGCGGTTGACCATCGCGCTCCAAGAGGAGAACGGCTTCCACGGGTTGCCCGGAACCACCGGGGCCGTCGGCGTGATCGCGGCGGAGGCCGCGGAGTCCATGCCGGTGCCCGCCGCGTTGGTGGCCTTGACGCGGAAGGTGTACGCCGTCCCGTTGGTGAGTCCGGTGATGGTCTGGCTGGTGGCGGCGGTGCCGAAGGCGATGGGGGTCTGGGCGGTGGCGCCGATGGAGGGGGTGACGGTGTAGCCGGTGATGGGCGAGCCTCCGTTGGACGCGGGCGCGCTCCACGAGAGGGTGACCTGGGCGTTGCCGGGGGTGCCGGTGACGGCGGTGGGGGCGCCGGGCACGGTACGGGGTGTCACGGCGGCGGAGGCCGCGGAGTCGGTGCCGGTGCCGGCGGCGTTGGTGGCCTTGACGCGGAAGGTGTACGCCGTCCCGTTGGTGAGTCCGGTGATGGTCTGGCTGGTGGCGGCGGTGCCGAAGGCGATGGGGGTCTGGGCGGTGGCGCCGATGGAGGGGGTGACGGTGTAGCCGGTGATGGGCGAGCCTCCGTTGGACGCGGGCGCGCTCCACGAGAGGGTGACCTGGGCGTTGCCGGCCGTGCCCGTCACACCGGTGGGGGCGCCGGGCACGGTACGGGGCGTGCTGGCCGCAGAAGCAGCCGAGGGGCTGCCCGTGCCGACCGCGTTGGTCGCTTCGACGCGGAAGGTGTAGGCGGTGCCGTTGGTGAGCCCGGTGATGGTCTGGGACGTTGCTGGGGAGGCGAACACGACGGGGGTCTGGGCGGTGGCGCCGATGTACGGGGTGACCCGGTAGCCGGTGATGGGGGAGCCGCCGTTGGAGGCGGGGGCGGCCCACGAGAGGGCGACCTGGGCGTTGCCGGGCGTGCCGGTCACACCGGTGGGTGTCCCGGGAACGCCGGCCGGCGCCACCGGGGTGATCGCCGCTGATGCGGTGGAGTCGGTGCCGGTGCCGGCGGCATTGGTGGCCTTGACGCGGAACGTGTACGCCGTGCCGTTGGTGAGCCCGGTGATGGTCTGGGTGGTGGCGGCGGTGCCGAAGGCGATGGGGGTCTGGGCGGTGGCGCCGATGGAGGGGGTGACGGTGTAGCCGGTGATGGCGGCGCCGCCGTTGGACGAAGGGGCGGTCCAGCTCAGCGCCACGGTGGTGTTGCCGGGTGTCCCGGTGACGCCGGTGGGGGCGCCGGGCACGGTGCGGGGTGTGACGGCAGCTGAGGCGGTGGAGTCAGCGCCGGTGCCGGAAGCGTTGGCGGCGGCGACCTTGAAGGCGTAGGCGGTGCCGTTGGTGAGCCCGGTGATGGTCTGGGCCGTTGCTGGGGAGGCGAACGAGATGGGCGTCTGGGCGACGCCGCCGATGGACGGGGTGACCCGGTAGCCGGTGATGGGGGAGCCGCCGTTGGAGGCGGGTGCGGTCCACGAGAGCGAGACTTGGCCGTTGCCCGGCGTGCCGCTCACGCCAGTGGGGGCACCAGGCACGCTCGCGCACGCAGCGAGACCGTTGATGGCCGCACTCGCGTTCAGGCGGCCACCGCCGACAGCGTCGACGCCGAACGAGCCGACGGCGGTGCCGGAGCTGCGCTGGGCGGCCAGGATCTCGGCCGGTGTGCGGCAGGGCCGGGCCGCGAGCTGGAGCACGGCGACTGCCGCGGCGTGGGGGGCGGCCTGCGAGGTGCCGAAGAAGCGCCACCGGCCGGACACGAGCTGACCGAAGAACGAGTTGGCGGCGCCGTCGGTTGCCGCGACGTCGATGGTGTCGCTCTCGCACGAGGGGAGCGCGGCGGCCGGCGTGGTCCCCACGACGGGGTTCCAGCAGTAGGTGGCAGGTCCCCGCGAGGAGAACGTCTCGGGCGCGGTCGTGTTGTCGTAGCGGATGGCGGCGACCGACCCGGCGCCTCGCATCATGTTGTGGCCGTAGGCGGTCGGGCCGACGGTGTCGCCGCCCGACGAGGTGTTCCGCTGGACCGCGGTGACCCCGCTCGCCTGCTGGTAGATGACCTTGAAGCGGGGGGTTCCGGCGCTCATGTACCGACCGACGACCAATCGGTAGGTCCTGGTCCCGCCTGAGCTGTTGGTGTAGGTCATCAGCTCGTACGCCTGCTTCGAGGTGACGATGTTGCCGACGATGGCGCGGGCGACGACCAGGTTGGTGGAGGTGTCGACCAGGAACAGGTCCAGATCGGTGGTGATGCCGTACTGCGGCTCGCTGTAGCCGAGCTTCACCTGGAGGATGCCTCCGTTGCTGACCGTGATCGCGTTGCCGCCGTCGGTCGCAGCGGTCGGGTCCCAGTCGTGGCAGTCCTCGTTGCTGAAGGCAGCGGCGACGGCGGCAGGGCACGCCATCGGGCGGTAGGCGGGTGCCTCGTAGGACGCGACGTTGAGTCCGCCGACGATCACGTTCGAGTTGCCCGCCGACGAGAAGTAGGTGACGCCTGCGGCCGTCACGTCGGCGATGGCCTTGGCGATGATGCCGTCCTGGTACACCGGCTCGTTGAAGTACGAGACGTCGTCGACGATCACCTTGGCGCCGTTGGCGGCCAGGTTGCGGATCTGGTTGGAGAAGTCCACGTCGCCGTTGAACGCCGTCGCGTACATGATGGTGGCGCCGGGGGCGAGATCGTGGACGGCCTGGGCCATGGCCCGGCCCTCGTCGCTCCCCGAGCCAGCCATCTCGGCTTGGACGACGACGGGCGTGGTGCGTCCACACGGGTTCGCGGCTCCGGGCAGCTCCCCGTTGGCGATGTCGGTGGCGGCACCGCCGAGGTTGTTGTACGAGTCCGAGAGGATGCCGATCTTGATGCCGGTGCCATCGACCGCGTAGGTGGCGCGAGCGGCGGCCACCCCGAGGTGGGTGTCGGCCTCGGAGATGACCCGGTCTCCGCACGTGGCGTTGGTGCTGACGCCTTCCTGCTGGAGAGCCGAGGCCACACCGGCGAGGTCGGTGCGGTGGACCTTGGGCGTGAGCACCTCCTCGAGCCACTCGACCCCGGGCACGGCCGCGACCGCCTCGATGTCGGCGGCGTCGATCGCCAGGGTCGCGAGGTGGTCCGGTGCGCTCGTGGCGGTGATCCGGGCCCCGGCACGGCGCAGCGCCGCCTCGGTGCCCGCATCGAGCGCGGTCACGCGGGCGTTGGCGAGGAACGTGCCGTCGGGTTGGTGGAGCAGCGACCCGGCACCCGACGGGGGCAGGCCGATCTCCCGGTTCTCGGCGGCCTCGGAGCGGGCCACGCCGGCCGTCGCCGCCAGCTCGTCGAGCCGTGGCGACACGTTGGCGCTGCGGCCTCTGTCGGGCGGGGCGGCTTGCGCCGAGGCCGGTCCCGCCGAGATCGGCACCAGTGCTGCGACGACGCCCAACGAGACGACGAGCACGGCGCGCCGCACGACCTGATGCCCACTGTTCACCAAATGCTCCCGACGGTGGGCGCCCCGCGGCGACCAGACCTCCATCGTACGTCGACCCCGATCCGCCGAACTTGAGGGCTTCCCCTCGAGCTCAGCCGGTGGGGCGCCGGCCCGCCCGCCAGGCCGACCAGGCGCCGGTGCTCCACAGGGCCCAGGCGACGAGCAGGGGCTGGAACAGCAGACGCACAGCGCGGGCTGCGTCTGTGTCGAGCCCGAAGGCGTCGTCGCCGTCGACGTACTGGGAGATGTTGCCCGGGTACACGGCGACGAAGAAGGCGGCCGCGACCCAGCCGAGGACGACCCGGTGCCGGACCAGGACGATCAGCGACGCGCCCAGGGCGATCTCCACGATGCCCGAGAGCACGACGACCAGGTCGGCATCGAGGGGCACCCATCCGGGCACCTGGGCGAGGAAGTCCGTCCGCGACCAGGTGAGGTGGCTGACCCCGGCGTAGACGAGGGCCGCGCCGAGCAGGATCCGGGCCGCGTGCTGGACGGGCGTCGGGGTCTTCGCGGCGGTCGTCACCCGGCGAACCCTATGGCGGGCCGGTCGTCCACGCGGCGGCCGCCTCGTGGTGCGATGCTCCCTTGGTGGGGAACGAGGAGCGCACATGACCGACAAGGTTCGCCTGGACCTCGATGGGGCCATCGCCACCATCACCAACGACAACCCGGAGAAGCACAACGCCTTCGACGACGAGATGGACCAGCGCCTGTTCGAGATCCTCGCTGAGCTGCGGGAACGGCCCGAGGTTCGGGCGGTGATCTGGCGGGGCGAAGGCCGGTCGTTCTCGTCGGGGCGCGACGTCGCCGCCATCGGTGGCGGTCAGGTCACCATGACCCACCACGAGCTGATGAGCCGCGGTCACCGCGGGATCCAGCAGATCTTCGCCCTCGACGCGCCGATCATCGTTGCCTGCCAGGGCTGGTCCATCGGGGCATCGTTCCAGCGGGCGCTGCTGTGCGACCTGCGGATCGCGGCCGAGGGGGCGCGGTTCCTGCTGCCCGAGGTCGGCCACGGGGTCATCCCTGACACGGGCGGCGTGGCCCGGCTCTTCCAGATCTGCGGGCACGGCGTGGCCTCCGACCTCGTGCTCACGGGGCGGCCGATGGACGCGGCCGAGGCCTACGCCCACGGCGTCGTGTCACGGGTCGTGCCCGCCGACGAGCTCGACGCCACTGTCCGGGAGATGGCGGAGAGGATCGCTGCCGCGCCGGCCGTGACGGTGAAGATGGCCCGCCGGGTGATCGGCCATCTCGCGGAACCCGAGGTCCGGTCCTCGATGGCCGAAGAGCTCATCGCCCAGACCTTCATCAGCCGCTCCGACGACGCCGCCGAGCGGCGCGCCGCCCAAGCCGAGGGGCGCGAGCCGCGCTACACCGGGAGCTGACGCGTGACCATCGACGAACATCCCCCACCCGAGCCCCGCGAGCCCGGCGACGTGCCCACCGGGCTGCCGGCACCGCCGCCGCTCGGGACCTCCGCCCTGCCCGCAGGAACCTACGACGGCAAGGTCGTCCTGGTCACCGGGGGCGGGACCGGGCTGGGCAAGGCCATCGCCGCGGAGTTCGCCCGTCTCGGGGCCTCGCTGGTGGTGGCCAGCCGGAAGCCTGAGCACCTGGCCGCCGCCGAGGAGGCGCTCGGCACGCTCGGGCCGGTCTGCACGGTGGCGTGCGACATCCGTGACGCGGATCAGGTCGCGGCGGCGTTCGACCAGGCAGCCGATGCCTTCGGGTTGCCCGACGTCCTGGTCAACAACGCCGCCGCGAACTTCCCGTCTCCCGCCGAGGACCTGTCGCCGAACGCGTGGCGGACCGTCGTCGACATCACCTTGAACGGCACCTACCTGTGCGCACGTGAGTTCGCCCGCCGCCACCTCGAGGCCCGAACCCCCGGCTCGATCGTGAACGTGGGCGCCTCCTACGCCTGGACGGGCGGGCCCGGCTTCGCCCACTCGGCGGCGGCCAAGGCCGGGGTGAAGAACATGGTCGAGACGCTGGCCGTGGAGTGGGGCCCCTACGGGATCCAGGTCAACGGCCTCGTCCCCGGCCTGGTGCCGCACGAGGACATGACCGCCGACATCCAGAGCAACCTCGAGCGCAACCAGAGCAACGCCGCCTCGCAGCCGGCCCTGCGCGTCGGGCTGCCCCGGGAGCTGGGTTGGGCGGCGACGTTCCTGGCGTCGCCCTACGGCGGGTTCATCTCCGGGCACACACTGGTGGTCGACGGGGCCAACTGGCAACGGCGCCACCTGACCAACCCGCCGGTCGTGACGGTGCGCGAGCAGCTCGGCCGGGGGCCCTTCGCCCCGTAGGAGCCCGCGGCTCAGCCGAGCCCGAGCAGGTCGGGCACCGAGGCGAACGACGGGACGGTCCGGTCCGGTGTTCCGTCGGCTGCTTCGACCGCCTCGGCCCGGTACTTGCCGGTCTGCACCAAGACGCCGGTGAGGCCGACGGCCTGGGCGGCCAGCACGTCGTTGTCGATGTCGTCGCCCACCATGGCGATCGCCGACGCGGGGCACCCGAGATCGTCGACGGCGGTGGCGAAGAACGCCGCGCTCGGCTTCCCCACGACCGTCGCCGTGATACCGGCCGCCGCCTCCAGGGCGGCGACGAACGCGCCGGTGTCGAGCGCGAACCCCTGGTCGGTGCGCCAGTAGCGGTTCTGGTGCATCGCGACGAGCTCGGCTCCATCGAGGAGCAGGCCGACCGCCCGGTTGAGGGCTTCGTAGGAGAACTCCGGCCCGGCCCCACCGAGCAAGACGATGTCAGCGGGCTGGTCGGGGTCGACGATGTCGATCCCTCCGAGGTCGGGTCCGAGATCGCCGCTGTTGAGCAGGTGGCAGCGAGCGCCGGGCCGCTGCGATGCGATCCACGCCGCGGTGGCGACGGGCGCGGTGAAGACCTCGTCGAGCCCGACGCCGATGCCCGCTGCACCGAGGCGACGCACGATCTCCGCCCTCGTGATGGAGGTGGTGTTGGTCAAGTACCGCAGGGGGATGCTGCCGCCCCGCAGGCGGGCGATCGCCTCTGGGGTTCCCTCGATGGGCTGCCACGAGAGCGTGAGCACGCCATCGATGTCGATGAGGAGGCCCTCGGTGCCGTCGAGCCGGTCACGCTCGTCCATGTTCCGCAAGGCTACGGGCGTCATCCGTGGCGCGTCACCCATCCGGCCGGCCGGCGCGGCGCGTCACTACGCTCGATCCGGTCGGCGCGCGGGGTGCCGGGTGAGGGGCGAGTCGCATGTTGAACCAGGTGATCGGGGACATCCTCCCCTCGGCCGTGGGCGTGGCGCTGAGCCCCATCCCGATCATCGCCGTGATCCTCATGCTGGGCACGCCGCGCGCCCGGACCGACGGGCCGGCCTTCGCCGCGGGCTGGATCGCGGGCATGGTCGCGGTGGCGGTCGTCGTGCTGGTCCTCACCAGCAGCGCCGACACGAGCAGCACGGCTTCCGACGGCGTCAACTGGGTCAAGGTCGCCATCGGGATCTTGTTCTTCGTCTTGGCCGCCAAGCAGTGGAAGGCCCGCCCGGCGAAGGGCGAGGTCGCCGAGATGCCGGGCTGGATGAAGGCCATCGACCAGGTCGAGCCGGGGAAGGCGTTCGTCCTCGGTGCCGCGCTGTCCGGGCTCAACCCGAAGAACCTGGCCCTGACCCTGGCCGCCACCGCCACGATCTCCCAGGCCGGGCTCAGCACCGCCGACACCGCGTTGGCGGTCCTGGTGTTCGTGGTGATCGCCTCGGTCACCGTCGTCGGCTCGGTCGTGTTCTACCTGGTCGCCGAAGACAAGGCGAAGGCCCCGCTCGCCGAGATCAAGGAGTTCATGTCCGAGCACAACGCCGTGATCATGATGGTCATCCTCGTGATCCTCGGCGCCAAGCTCCTCGGCCAGGGCTTCGGTGGGCTGAGCTGACCGTGGGCGACACCGAGTCGTTCGTCCCGCCCGAGCCTGCCGAGGCCCTCGCCCGCCTCGGCATGCCGATGGCCGACGCCATGCGCACGCAGCGGGCCGTGCGCAAGCTGCACCTCGATCCGGTGTCGCACGACGTCTTGGTGCCGCTGCTGGAGCTCTCGCTCAAGGCGCCCACCAGCTCGAACACCCAGGACTGGATGTACCTGGTGGTCGAGGACCGGGCGCAGAAGGAGGCGATCGGCAGGCTGTGGAACCGACTGTTCCGGATCGTCAACCCGATCGCGGTGAAGCAGGCCAAGGGCGATGCCCAGGAGCTGCGCAACATGGCACCGGGTCAGTGGCAGGCAGAGCACTTCGCGGACCTGCCGGTGCTCGTGATCCCGTGCTACAAGCGGAACCTCAAGCACAGCCCGGTCGGACGACCGCAGATCAAGGTGGCGTCGTTCTACGGGTCGGTCTACCCGGCCGTGCAGAACCTGCTCCTCGGCTGCCGGGCCGTGGGCCTGGGAGCATCGCTGCAGACGCTGCCCATCTGGTACGTCCCGCGGGCCCGCAAGATCCTCGGCCTGCCCCGGAACATGACCCCCGTGTGCATCATCCCGATCGGCTGGGCCAAGGGGAACTACGGCCCCACCACCCGCCGCCCCATCGGCGAGGTCGTCCACCTCGACACGTACGGCAACCGGCCCTTCCTCGAGTAGTCCTGCACTCCTCGCCGCTGCGGTGCGGCGGGCGGGTCAGCGCGGTGGCGCGGTGTGGAGGCCGGCGACGACCTCGGCGAAGTGTCGGGGATCGGGGGCGCGGTTGTTGACGAGGCTGACCGACCCGGAGATGCCGTCGAGCCGGGCTCGGATCTGTGCGGCGACCTGGTCGGGCTCGCCGACCACCGCGATGGTCTCGATGAGCTCGTCGTCGATGAGCGCGGCCATCTCCTTCCAGCGGGCCAGGCGGGCGAGCGCCTGCAGCTCCGGGTGCAGGTCGGCGTACCCGTGCAGCTCGAAGACCGGGAGGTAGGCCGGCGTGGTGCCGTAGAACGCCAGCTGCTCGCGGACGGCTTCTCGGGACCGGGCCAGCTCCTCTTCGGTGCGGCCGGTCACGACGATCGTGACGCAGACCACCTCGATGTCGTCTGGCGTGCGCCCGGCCGCGGCGGCGCCGCGGGCCAGGGCGGGGAGAGTCAGCTCCTGGAGCGATCGGCGGCTGTTGACGGGGTGGACGAGGAAGCCGTCGGCGACCCGGCCGGCGACCTCGGTCATCTGCGGGCCGAAGCCGGCGGTGAAGACGGGCGGGGGACCGTACGGGTTGGGTCCGGGCGAGAACGCCGGGATCATCCGAGTGTGCGTGTAGTACTCGCCCTCGAACGTCAGTCGGTCGCCGGTCTCCCAGGCCTCCCAGATGGCCCGGATGCCCCGCACCATCTCCTCCATGCGGGCGACCGGGTTGCCCCAGGGCATCGAGAACCGCTGCTCGATGTGGGGTCGGATCTGCGACCCGAGGCCGAGGACGAAGCGCCCGCCGGTCACCGTCTGCAGGTCCCAGGCGACGTTGGCCAGCGTCATCGGCGTGCGGGCGAAGGCGATGGCGATGGCCGTGCCGAGCTGGATCCGCGCCGTGTGCTGCGCGGCGATGGCGAGGGGGATGAACGGATCGTGCTTGGCCTCGAAGCTGAACGCCCGGTCGTAGCCGGTCTCCTCCAGCTCCCGGTAGATCGCCCCCGCCTGGCGAAGGTCTTCGGTGGGGACGGTCATGGACACGTGCATCGGGCATCTCTAGCGGATCGACGGCACCGCAGGGGCACCCCGGGCTTCTTGTGGCCGTAGCGGTAGGATGCGGGTTTCCGCACCGCTTTGGTCGGGACGCCTCCCGGGCCCCGGAGATCTCTTGTCGGCCCCGTCCGTCGCCTCCGCTGAACGCTCACCCGAGGAACGACCATGACCACGTCCCCGATCTCCGTCGCCGCTTCTGCCGACGACCCCAGCCCGACCGGCCCCGGCCAGCAGTGCGGTCGCTGCCGCCAGTGGTTCCCCGCTGATGCAGGACCCGACGGTGGCGCCGCGGGGGACTGGTGGGCGTGCCCGCCGTGCCACGAGGCGCTGTTCCCCAACCGGGCGAAGCGATCGTGAGCGCCGTGGAGCGCGGCACCGGGATCGTGTGGCTCGACGCCGACGTGCTGCGGGGGGACTACCTCTGCCAGTGGTACGGCGGCAGCGAGGACGACGTGCTCGCGGAGCGGGCCCGCGCCGGCTCGGCTCGCTCGGCGGTGCGCTGGGCTCAGGCTCGGTCGCCCCGGGTGCGGATCTTGACCGGCGCCGGCGACACCCTGTGGGCCGGCACCGCCCCGCGGCCTCCCGAGATCGATCGATCGTGGGTCGACGACGGCGAGGTCGTCGGGCGGATGCCCGTCCCCTGAGCGCTTGGGTCAGTCCTTCGGCAGGTACACCTCGGGAGCATTGGTGGCCTTCGCCAGGATCATCTCCTGGAGGACCTTGCCCAGCCGGGACGTCGGCTCGGCGAACTCGACGCCGTAGTAGCTCTCCCCGGGGTACACCTCGAGGTCGATGCGCCGGACGACGATCGCCCCCGTGACGCCCATGCAGGCGATCAGGACGGTCCGCCCGACGTCGAGGTACGGGTGGGTGAGCGCGATGATGCCGGCGCCGCTGACCGAGAGCTCCACGACGTTGCCGTCGGGGCGGGTCTGGGCATCGGACGCACAGGGGTTGCTCGGGTCGCGGCACCAAGCCATCGGCACCGAGCGGATCTGGCGGCGCGTGCCGATCCGTCGTTCCAGGTGACCCCGCTCCACGGTGCGGTCATCGGCGCGATCGGGCCTCGGCTGGAGCACTATCTGGCGCCCGGCCGAAGATCTGACGGACCCGTCAACGACTGACGGGTCCGTCGGGGTGGAGGGGCAGGTCGAACAGGGGGAACAGCGTCTCCGTGTCGAGGAAGAAGCTGAACTCGGCGACCTGGTCGTCGTCGATGTCGAGGACCTGCAGCGCCCACGGCTCGTGGCGCCCGCCGGGACCGCTCGGGCGGTACTGGCCGAACGCGGGCAGCCCGTTGGCGCTGGTGGGGATCAGGCGGGAACCGGCGCACCCGGCGCCTGGTCCGACCCACCAGCCGATGATCGCCTCGCGGCCTTGGAGCCAGAGCTCGTAGGGCGGCATGGATTGGATGGCGTCCTCGCGCACCAGGAGCGTCAGGGCATCGATGTCGTACGCCTCGAAGGCGGCGACCCACCGGTCGAGGATCTCGGGATCGATCTCCTGCTTGGCGGGCACCGCCCGGCTGGGCGCGCGGTCGTTGACGGCGTCGAGCGTGGCGCGCGCCCGCTGGAGGGCGCTGTTGACCGAGGCGACGGAGGTGTCGAGCAGGTCGGCGACATCGGCCGCCGGCCAGCGCAGCACCTCGCACAAGATGAGAGCGGCGCGCTGCTTGGGCGGTAGGTGCTGGAGCGCCGAGATGAACGCGAGGCGGATGGTCTCACGGCCCTCCGCCACGTCGGCGGGATCGGCCAGCGATCCGCGCACGAGGCGGTCGGGTACCGGCTGGATCCAGGTGACCTCGGGAAGGATCTCGCCGAACGGGCCGTCGAGCGACCACGAGTCCGACAGGTCCATGGGCCGGGCCCGGCGCTGGCTGGAGCGCAGCTGGTCGAAGCAGGCGTTGCTGGCGATCTTGTAGAGCCACGTCCGCAGCGACGACCGGCCTTCGAAGCGGTCGAGGTTGCGCCACGCCTTCGTCAGCGCATCCTGCACGGCGTCCTCGGCTTCCGACGAGGACCCCAGCATCCGGTAGCAGTACCCGATCAGCTCCCCGCGGTACTGCTCCAGATCGTGCTCGGTGGTGCTGTCTTCTTGTGCGGTGGCCACGAGGACACCCTACGGCGGGGGAGTGACAGCGAAACCGGGTGCCTCGGGCTGCTCAGCTCCCGAGGTCGAACTTCAGCAGCTGGGGCGGGTCGGCCATGCCCACGGGCACGTACAGCTCGTCGCCGGCCAGAGCGGGCCACCCGTTGATCCCACCGGGCGCCTCGTAGCTCCACACCGTCTCGCCGGTGGCCCGGTCCAGGGCGAGGATCTCCCCGCCGAACGACGAGGTGAACAGGAGGTCACCCGAGACGGTGGCACCGCCGAAGGAGTCCCCGGGAAGGTCGACCTCCCACTCGATCTCGCCGGTGGCGGCGTCGATCGCCACCATCTGGCTGTCGGCGGTGCCCAACTGCACACCGAACCCGTAGCTGGTCTCCTCGGGGCCCGCGTACTGGGTGGCCGCGTTCATCACGCACGTGTAGATCGTCCCCTCCGCGACGGCGAGCGGCGTCTGCACGCCGCCGAGCGAGCCGGGGTACACGAGGGTCGGGCCGTCGATCTCGGTGAGCTCGTCGTTCTGGTGTGTGCCGACCGGGGTCGCCCACAGCCGCTCGCCGGTGTCGGCGTCGAGGGCGAACACGATGCCGAGCTTCCCCGAGCTGATGACGACCGACCGCTCCCGGCCGTCGACCTCGATCTCGGTCCGGGCGGCGAGCATGTTGTCGCGGTCGAAGATGTCGTGCGGGATCGCCTGGTGGCCCCAGGCCAGCTCGCCCGTGTCGATGTCGAGCGCCACGGTGGAGTCGGTCCACTTGTTGTCGCCGGGGCGGCTCGATCCGTTCGGGAAACCCTCGGCGCCCGGGAAGGGATACGGGTTGCCGGTGCCGAAGTAGGCGATGCCGCGCTCGGCGTCGATGGCGGGTGGGTACCAGACGCCGCCGCCGCTGTTGAGCTCCGGGTTGCCCCAGAGGCCTGGGTCCTCGATCACCGGGAAGTCCCACACGATGGTCCCGGTCTCGGCATCGAGGGCGTAG
Source organism: uncultured Iamiaceae bacterium (assembly GCA_964501845.1). Lineage (GTDB taxonomy): Bacteria > Actinomycetota > Acidimicrobiia > Acidimicrobiales > Iamiaceae > Aquihabitans. Next base: position 1,311 of record CAZCVS010000023.1, on the reverse strand, counting down.
ATCGTGGCGATGGTGCCGTTGCCGTACCCCGAGGTGGACGCGAACACCAGGCCGCCGTACGCGGAGGGCTGCATGTTGAGGATGCCGCCGTTCCGGCCGACGTCGGTGGCCCAGACCTCCTCGCCGGTCTCGGCGTCGTAGGCGACCACCACCGCGCCCTCGTCCTCGTCGTTCGCCTTGGTGCCGTAGAGCTGTCCCCAGCCCACGCCCACACCCGTCGGACCGAAGATGCCCACCTCGCCGCCGACGACGAACCGGCCCTCGCCAGTGGCCCGGTCGATGGCGTGGACCCGCGTGGTGAGGTCGCCCACGTAGACGTCGTCGCCCACCACCAGCGGTGTGGTGGCCAGGTTGCCGAAGGTGCCGCCGCCGGGAGCCTCGTAGGTCCACGCCAGCTCGAGGTCGTCGACGGTCTCGGCGGTGATGGGGGAGTCGAGCACCGCTCGCGTCGAGGCATGATCGCCGTTCGCCGTGGCCCAGTCGCCCTCGACCTCCAGTTCGGGCGGCACCCCCGCCAAGGAACCCCGCTTCCCGTCGTCCTTGGGAGCGGTGGTGACGGTCCGCTCGTCCCGGCCGAGATCGGTCCGGACGTAGTCGACGACCTGGGCGATCTCCTCGGAGGAGAGCTTGCCCTGCCAGGCGGGCATGGCGTCTTTGCCATCGGTGACGATGCGGATCATCTCGGCCTCCGTCATGGCCTCGTTGGCAGCACCGTCGCCGAGGGCGGGGCCTTGACCGCCGCCGCCGTCAGCGGCGTGGCAGGTCGCGCAGTTGGCCGCGTAGATCGATGCACCGGTGGGCCCCTGTGTCGAGGGTCCCCCGTCTGACGAGCACGCCGCCGCTCCCGCGGCCACGCCGAGCGCGACGATCCCGACCACGGCCCAACGGCTGGTGCTCCCCATGGCGGCGGACCCTACTGTCCAGCCCCGGCAGAGCTGGCTGTTCAGCGGCCGGTAGCCTCGGCGTCCGTGCCTCCCACCGCGCCCCACCCTCGCCGCAGCACCCCATGGCGCCGAGCGCTGGCCGTCACGATCGTCGCAGCAGCCCTGTCCGGTACAGCAGCCTGCTCCACGTCGGCGCCGTCGCAGAAGGAGCTCTCCGATGCGCTGGTCGACTCCGGTCTCAGCCGTAAGGTCGCGCACTGCACGGCGACGGCGCTGACGAAGTCGCTGTCGTCATCGGAGCTGGCGGAGATCACCGAGCGCGGTGCCGGCGGAGCCCCCGTCGACGACCCGAAGGTCGACGGCGAGAGCGCGGACAAGCTCACCAAGGCCATGTCGGTGTGCCGCGAGCTGCAGATCGCCAGCCAGC
>CAZCVS010000022.1:0-16345 GCA_964501845.1 uncultured Iamiaceae bacterium | reverse complement strand
CCGGCCTCGACGACGTCCTGGTGCGGGTCCACAGCGAGTGCCTCACCGGCGATGTCTTCGGCTCCATGCGCTGCGACTGCGGCGTCCAGCTCGACGCCGCCATGAAGACCATCAACGACGAGGGCGCCGGGGTCATCATCTACCTGCGCGGCCACGAGGGCCGCGGCATCGGCATCGGCCACAAGATCCGGGCCTACGAGCTCCAAGACGACGGCGCCGACACGGTCGAGGCCAACGAGATGCAGGGCCTTCCGATCGACTCCCGCGAGTACGGCATCGGCGCCCAGATCCTGGTCGACCTCGGCATCAGCACCATGCGGCTGATCACCAACAACCCGGCCAAGTACGGCGGCCTCGACGGCTTCGGCCTCGACATCACCGACCGGGTGCCGTCGATCACCGCGCCCAACCCGGAGAACATCCGCTACCTCAAGACCAAGGCCGAGAAGATGGGCCACCTGCTCGAGGGCATGGAAGGCCTCGACAGCCCGGCGGAGCCCGAGACCGGCGGGGAGGCGTAGCCGTGGCGGGTGACCACCAGGCCGAGGGTGCGCCCGAGGCTGTGCTCGACGGTAGCGACATGACCATCGCGGTCGTGAGCGCCCGCTGGAACTCGCACATCACCCTGCGCCTGCTCGACGGCGTCCGGCGGGGCCTGGCCGCCGCCGGGGTGCCCGAGGCCAACGTCATCGAGGACTGGGTCCCCGGTGCCTTCGAACTGCCACTCGCGGCCAAGACCTGGGCCCTGTCCGGCCGGGTCGACGCCGTGGTCTGCCTCGGCTGCGTCATCCGCGGGGAGACCACCCACTACGAGTCGGTGGCAGGCGAGTGCGCCTCGGGCATCCAGCAGGCCCAGCTCGAAACCGGCGTGCCGATCGCGTTCGGCGCTCTCACGGTCGAGAACCTCGACCAGGCCCTGGCCCGCTCCGAGGGCCCCGGCGGCCACAACGTCGGCGAAGACGGCGCCAACGTCGCCGTCGAGATGGCCCAGCTCGTCCGCCGGGTCCGCTTCAACGGCTGAGCCAGCTCGATCCGCTTCACGAGCCGTGGTGCCAGCGGTACTGCGAGTCGGCGGCGGCCAGGAGCGCCGCCGCTTCGGTGCGCCGATCACCGGACGCTTCTGAGACCAGGCGCGGCGGCTGGAGGGTCGAACGCGACGTGGCGGCGGCCCGCTCGGTCATCTGATCGCGGACGCGGAGCGGAAGGTCCCACTGCCTGCGGCAGTAGTAGTCGGCGACGACGGAGGCCGGGTCGGCCCGGATCTTGTCGAAGTCGTAGGTGGTGCACGACCGGACGAGGTGGGCCCGGTCGTCGAGCGCCGAGGTGGCCCGGGCTACGGCCGAGGCCCAGAACGGCGTCCACTCCTCCCAGATGGCCTCCGGGTCTACCTCGGGGGAGAACACCCGGCGGGAGGCGTGGACGAGATCGCCGAACGAAGCGAGGGCGTCGCCGGCCCGTCGGCGCAGGACGACGAGGTGCACCGGGCCGAATGCGTCGAGGAGGGCACCGAGGTGGGCCAGATGCGTCGGTGACTTCAGGACGAGCCGGCGAGGTCGATCGTCGGGGTCCTGCGTGGCCCGTTCGACCAGGTCGCGGTGCGCGCGGTAGATGGGCGCGAGGTCGGTGCCGGCCAGCCATGCCCGGTAGCTGGGTGCATCGAACATCATCGAGAAGCGTTCGCTGGCGAACCAGAGCTGGAGCGCAGCGGAGCACTCCTCGGGCAGGTCCGGAGCCATCGGGTGCAGGAGGCGGACTCCAGGGGAGCGGGCATCGAGGAGGCGCAGGTGGGCCTCCTCGATCATGGCAGCCTCGTCTGCTCCCAGAGCGCGGGCATGGGGCCACGTGGCGTCGCGGAGCGTCGGTGCGGCCAGTGCGGGGTCGAGCGCGAGCAGGTGGTGGAGGATCGTGGTGCCGCTGCGAGGGAGTCCGACGATCACGACCGGAGCCGGGCGGGGCTTGGCCGGGACCGGCGCCTCATCGAGGGTGCCGGAGACCCAGGCACCCACGATGCGGCGGAGCTCGAGGTGGACGAGTCGGCGGCCGACACCGTCCCAGCGTCCGCCATCGAGGTCCGCCGCTAGGGCACGGGCGCCCCCGACGACGTGGGCGGGTGCCACCGCTTCGAACGGCCGATCGGCCATGGCCTCGCAGATCTGCTCCGGATCGAGCAGGCTCACCGGTACCGCCCGGTGGGCTGGTGGGCGAGGCGCAGGTAGTGGCCGTAGGCGCCGCGCACGTCGAAGAACGGGTCGGGTGCCAGCTCGGGGTAGAGCACGCCGGCCAGGTCCTCGATCCAGATGACGAGGCGGAACGTGGCGAGCGAGTCGAGGGCGAGTTCGTCGAACAGGCTGGAATCGGGGCCGACGGGCGTGTCCTCGTCAGCGAACTCCTGGGCGAGGGCGCGGACGAACTCGGATTCGGTCAGGACCATGGAGGCTCCTCGGGCTCGGTGGGTTCGCCGACCTCGGCCAGCGGATGGTGGGCGCCGGCCTGGACCAGGGCGCGGGCGCGGTGCCGCTGCCCCTTGCCGGACGAGGTCTTGGGCACGGTGCCGCGCTCCACCACGGCGGTCAGGCGCGGCGCGATTCCCAGCTCGCGCCGGATCCGTCGATGGGCCTGCTCAGCGAGGCGGGCCGCATCGTCGGCCAGGACGGTCGCATCGGGCTCGACGAGCACACCGATCCCGCCCGCGAGCTCGAAGGCGAGCATGGATCCGGGGCGCACGCCGGTTCCAGCGGCCGCCACCTCGATCCGCGCCGCGTGGATGGTCCGGCCCCGCACCGTGATGGCGTCGTCGAGCCGGCCCAGCGGGATCACCTCCCCGTCCACGAGAACTGCTCGATCGTTGGTGCGCAGCCAGCCCGTCGGAGCGGCGAGCGAGGCGCCGTCCGCCGATCGGGCGATGGACGGGCCGCGCAGCCAGAGCTCGCCGTCTTCGATCCGGGCGTCGTACCCGTCGAGCAGTCGTCCGCATGCGACGGCGCGGTCGAGCCCCGGCATCCCGGTGACCCCGACGGTGCGCCACCGTTCGGTCGGGCTGCTGAGCGATGCGGCCAGGCCGATCTCCGCCAAGCCGTAGGCGGGCGCGATGGCCGTGGGCGGCGCCCCGTTGCGCCGGAGGATGGCGCCGAAGCCCTCCAGCGTCCGTGGTGCGATGAGCTCGCCGCCCACGACGCAGGAGCGGAGGGCAGACAGGTCGCCGTCGAACGGGCGCCGCCGATCAGCTCGCACGAGCAGCTCGAGAGCGAAGTCGGGTGCGGCGGTGATGGTGGAGCTGGTGTCGGCGCACAGCTGCAGCCAGTGCAGGGGGTCGGCAATGAAGCGAAACGGATCAGCGATGGTGAGGAGGCCGTCGAGCCGGCGGTGGGCGCCGACGAGGGAGGCAAGGGTCATGCCGATGAAGCCCATGTCGTGGGAGAGCGGCAGCCAGCTGCAACAGCCCGCCTCCGGCCCGACGTCGAGACGGTGGAGCGAGGCGTCGATGTTGCTGAGAAGGGCGCGGTCATTGAAGCGGAGGCCTCGCGGCGCCGCGGTCGTGCCCGAGGTGTGCTGCACGAAGGTCACCGGGAGGGCGCGGAGCGGCTCTCCCCGACGCATGGGTACGTCGCCGAACGCCGTCGCCGTGACGCCGTGGCTGCGCAGGAGTTCGGCGACCGGACCGTCGGCGAGCACGGTGGACACCGAGCTCGCCGTCAAGGCGTGGCCGAGGTCGCGCACGTACTGATCAACCGAAGCACCGCGTCCGGGGATGGGCAGCGACGCCACCGGTGCGCCCGCCAGCCAGGCGGCCAGGACCGAGCGGAGGCAGCCTCGGTCGTTGGTCATGAGGATGCCGATGGCGCCTCCCCTGGCCTCGGCTTCGATCCACGGCGCGAGCGTCGCCGCCTCCTCCAGGAGGTCGCCGAGCGGGAGAGGCGCTGCTTCGCGGGAATCCGGGAACCACACCCGGCAGCCGGCGCGGGCGGAGGCGATGACGTGGTCGAGCAGGAGCACATCAGGCACCGCTGACCGCCCGGTCCGGCGCGAGGCGGTGGCGTTCAACGGCGGCGCGGCGCCGGGCGATCAAGAGGCCGATGCCCTCCATCCATGCCTCCCGACGGATCCGGAGCAGGTGCTTGTCGGAGGTTTCCGAGCCTCGGAGGTGGTGGTCGCGGAGCACGCCTTCGACATCGAACAGGCGGCCTTCGCCGCTTCGGAACTGCTCGAAGGCCGCGCTGCTGGTCTCGGCGTAGAGGTGCCGGAACCGCCACTCGGCGAACAGGTCGGTCACGAACAGGGCGAGCCCGGCCAGGGCCGTGCCGTTGCCGATTCCCTCGGGGCCGGCTTGGACGGCGATCCACGCGTGCCCGTTGCGGAGGTCGGCGTCGTAGCAGGTGAGCAGCGCCTGGAGCGCGTCGGACGCGGGGTCGTGGGCGGTGCTCTGGAGCAGCACCCCGGACCACAGCGAGTGGACGTGGTCGGCCGGGCTGGGAGTCGCGCCGCCGAAGCGGACGGTGCCGAGCACCGGCGCCAGTTCGGCCCGTCGCAGCGTCTCGTAGTGCTCGGGCGACAGCGGACGTACCACGGTGCGGGCGCCGTGCAGGATGCTCATCGTCGACCGTCCTCGAGTGTGGCGATGTGCTCGCTCCACTCCGACCGCCGCACTGTGGTGATCACCCGGTCCCAGAACATGCCGTTGTGCCACAAGAAGTCCTGCAGTCTGGCCTCGAGCTCGAAGGGCACACCGCACGAGGCGAGGGGCGAGGGGTCGAGGTCGATGTGGGTGGCGTAGACCTTGCGCAAGGGCCAGTGGTCGAAGGCGTGGCCGAGGAGGTGGAGCGTCGCGGGCATCACGACATCGCGGGGACCCAGCCCGTCGTCGGCCACGACGTCGATCCAGCCGACGCCGTTGCGCAGATCGAGATCGTGCAGGGAGGTGACCGCGAGGGGTGTGCCGTCGGTCGAGCGGACCACGAACTGGCATGCCACCCCGTGCCACAGCGCCCCCTCGAACTCGTGGGGCGCCGGCAGGCCCCGTCGGCAGATGCGGTACCAGCGCTGCGTGACCGTGGCGGCGAGCGCGTAGAGGAAGCCGAGGTCCTCGGTGCCGCACGGGTCGATGCGCAGGTCGGTGTCGGCCAGGCTCATCGCACGCCTCGCAGCACCTCGGCTGGCGCGATGGTGCTCGCCCGCCACGCGGGGAGCGCGCCGGCGACCACACCGACGCTGGCGCCTACCACCGGGCCGACCACGATCCAGGTTCCGGGGATCACCAGCGGCCAGCCGCGCACGGTGCACGCCGCCACCAGCAAGACGAGGGCGATCGCCGTACCCACTGCTCCGCCCAACACACCGGTGATGGCGCTCTCCACCAGGAACTGACCGGCGACGGCACCGCGCGAGGCACCGAGGGACCGCCGCAGCGCGATCTCGGAGAGACGTTCGTAGACCGCCACCAGCGTGGTGTTGGCGATCGCCAGAGCGCCGCCGACGAGTCCGAGCACACCGATCACCACGGTCATCGCGTCGAGGTCTCGGGCCACGTCCACCCGGCGGCTGGAAAGGTCGGGCGGGGCGTCGACCTCGATCGATCGCGGGTCGCCCGGCGATGCAGTCTCGGGGACCTGGCGGCCGATCGCCGCCCCGGCGCCGAGCTGGGTGACGATGACGATGGTGGCCCCCGACGGCGCCGCCGTGAGGTGGGCGGCCGCCCACTCCGTCGGGACGACCACCAGGTCGTCGATGGGCGCCCAGCGAGTCGCCGGCCTGAGGATGCCCACCACCACGAGCGCCCGGTCGTCGATGAGCACGCTGGTGGTGCCGTCGACCTGATCGATGCCGAGGCGGTCGGCCGCGTTGGCTCCCACCACCGCCACCTGGGAGCCGCGGCGTTCGTGGCCGGCGTCGAAGGTTCGTCCGGCCGCGACGGTGGCACCGGCCGGATCGGCGAAACCGGGCGGCGCCGTGGCGACGGTGACCCGTCGGGAGGGGGCTCCCGGGGCGCGGACCACCGTCGCCGACACGCCAGGGAGCGAGCGCACCAGGCCAGCGGTCCGAACGCCGCGCAGGGCGCGGACGCGCTCGATCGTGCTGGGATCGAGCTCCCCGCCGTCGCCGCCAGCGGGGTGGGAGGCGATCACCGTGGTGGCCTGGTTCCGGTCGAACGACGCCAGGATGTTCGCCCGAGCAGAGGCCGTGAGCCCGGTGGCGACCAGGACGGACGACACGCCGAGCACCACACCGGCAACGGTGAGCACGAGGCGTGCCGGACGGGCCCCGAGCGCGGTGCAGGCCTCGATCACCAGGTCGACGGGATGGATCCTCGACGCGCTCATGACGGTGCTCCGGCCAGGTGCCCGTCGCGGACCTGAACCCACCGGGTCGCGCGCGCTGCCACGTCGGGGTCGTGGGTGGCGATGATGATGGTCGCGCCCCGATCGTTCAGCTGGTCGAGCAGATCGAGGACCCGAGCCCCGCTGCGCTGGTCGAGGTTGCCCGTCGGTTCGTCGCACAGGAGCAGCGCTGGCTCCCGCACGATCGCGCGGGCGATGGCGACGCGCTGCTGCTCGCCCCCGGAGAGCACGGCCGCCGGGGCCGACACCACCTCGGCCAGACCGAGGTCGTCGAGGATGGCCAGCGCCCGCGCCCGTCGGTGGCGTCGGGCGCACCCCGCGTAGAGCAGGCCGAGCTCGACGTTGCCCACGACATCGAGGTGGGGGAGGAGGTGGAACGACTGGAAGACGAACCCGATGCGGGTGGCCCGCAGCGCGGCGTGCCGGCGTCCGTCGAGCGTGCCGGTGTCGATCCCCTCCAACGTGTAGGTGCCCGCGGTGGGCCGATCGAGGAGCCCGAGGATCTGGAGCAGGGTGGATTTCCCCGCGCCCGATGGACCGGTGACGGCGACGAGCTCGCCCGGCGCCACTTCGAGGTCGACGTCGCTGAGGGCATCGACCGCTGGCGGTCCGGTGTGTCGACGCCCCACACCGAGCAGCGCGATCACGGGGGCCGCCTGATCACTCATCGGCACCGTCACCGGTCGGGGCCCGGCCGAGGACGACGCGGGCGCCGACCTTGAGCCGTCGGTCACCCGGTGCGTGGACCTCGACGAACCCGTCGGCTTCCGCCCCGAGCTCCACGGCGACGGCGAGGGTCTCGTCGCCCGCCCCCTCCTGGAGCACGCGGACCTGCGCGCCGCCGGCGGGGTTGGTGGTCACCGCACCGACGGGAACCACCAGCGCATCGGGCGCGGAGGTCGAGGTGACGATGGTGAGGCGCAGGTTCCGTCCCTCCAGTTCCGGCGGTGATCGGTCGAAGCCGAGACGGACGACGGAGCGGTCTCCTGCGGATGGGTCGCCGTCGCGCTCGCCTTCGGTGGTCGTCGCCGCCTCCACGGAGACGACGGCGACCGTCCAAGATTGGCCCGAGCCCTCGTCGTCGAGGGTGCCGGAGATGCCGACCTCGAGGTCGTCGGCTTCCGCCGAAGGGAGCTCGGCCACCGCGACGAGCGGACCGCCACCGAGCCGCGCGATCGGTCCGTCGGGGGTGGCGCCCGTGGCCACGCCCTCCGAGATGCGCAGCGGGAGCCCGGTCAGAAGCACCAGCTCGTGGCGCGGGATCCAAGTGGCCCGGGCTTCGGCCGCGTCCGTAGCCGCCTGTCGTGCCCGTCGCAGGTCGGCGTCGGCGCGCTCCAGGGATCGCCGGGCACCCGCGACATCGCCCCCGGCGGCGGCGACCTCACGGAGCTCTCGAGCCCGTTCGCCCCGCTCGTCGGTGGCCGCCGCCTGGGCGGCATCGGCAGCCTGGGCGCGCTCGGCCGCCTCGGCGGGCGGGCGGGCGGGCTCGTAGCCGCGTGCGCGGTACCAGGCCTCGACGGCGGCGCGCGTGGACGGGCCGAAGCGTCCGACGGGGTCGTCCGAGGGCCAGCCCAGCGGGGCGAGCGCCTGCTGGATCGCCGCGACATCGCGGCCTTCGTCGCCCGGTCGGATGTCGCGGTACACGGGGACGTCGCCGTCGAGCAGCAGGACCGGTCGACCCGAGAGCTCCGCCACCACGTCCCCGGAGGCGATCGGGCTTCCGGCGCGAGCGACCCCGCGGGTGACCACTTCTCCGCCCGCAAGTCCGCCGACCCGGACCTCGTGGCGGACGGTGGCGCGGATGTCCGCCCGACCGACCACCCTGGCCTCGATCGTCCGCTGTTCGACCGCGGCCGTGATCGGTCCGGGTTCGAACACCTTCGAGGCCGGCGGCGGTTCGGTGGAGCGGCCGAGCACCCACCCGAGGCCGGTTCCGGCGAGCGAGACCGCCAGCACCACCAGCACCCCTCGGCCTCGGCGGGTCATCCGCCGCGTCCGAGGGCTGACCGCACTCGATCGACCTCCGCCGCGTGCTGGGCCCGGAGGTCCGCACCGATGGCGGCGAGCGCATCGTCGTAGTCGTCGGCCAGCGGCTCGCGACAGCGCACATCGGCCTGGGCGAGCGAGCGCTCCAGCTCCTGGACCGACGCGAGCCGCGCCGGATCGAAGGTGCGGGCGCCGTCGTCGCCCGTCGCGGCGAGCGCCTCGGTGAGGGCGGTGTCGACGATCTCGGTCACCTTCGCCGGCCGCTCGACCTCGTGACCGGCCGCCTGCATGCACCGCTGCCAGCGGCGGTCGAGCCGGCTGAGCACCGGGCTGGCCTCGACGGCCCGCTCGAACGACGACGCCAGCGTGGCGAGGTCGTCGGAGACACGTGCCATCCGCTGATCGGCAGCTTCCTCGGCGAGGGCACGGCACGTGCCGGGTTGGAGCGGATCCCCGAGGCGCGCCTCCCAAGCGCTGCGCTCGCCCTCTCCGACCGAGGGCGGCGCCGTGGCCGCAGGCTCGTCCGGACGTGAAGGCTCCGACTCGGTCGGGGAGAGGGCGGTGGAGATTCCGTAGCCGCGGTCCCGGGCGGTGGCGACGTCGGCGGGCACCTCGACCTCGCCGGCTGATCGAGGCGGTCGGTAGGCCGCGGGTCCGTAGGCGAACCCGCTCTCGTCCATGCACCGCTCCACGTTCCGCTCGACCTCGTCGTGGCGCCGTTGCCGCGCGAGGTCGTCGGCTGGTCCCGCTCCGAGGTCGAGCACCGCCTCGAGCCCCGGCCGCGACGAGACGGGTGGCGCGTCGGACGACCCCACCGCTCGCACGATCGTCCAGGTGGCGCCGCCGGCGACGACGGCGGTGAGGATCGCCCCGAGGGCCACGGTCCGACGCTTCACGGACGCAACACCCCGCACCCGCGGGACGCGGCAGCGTCGATCTGGGCCACCGCCAGGGTGTCGTCGAGCGAGAGCGCGGTGCTGCTGTCGGTCGCCGCTCCACCGCCGTCCAGGCGGATGCCGATGGTCGCCTCGTCGACGGCGTCGGTGCGAGGAAGGCCGGCGGGATCGTCGAGACGGCAGTTCGCCAGGAGCAGGGCAGCCGTGAGGCGGAGGTCGACACCGGACTCGGCGGTGCCGAAGAGCCCGTCGTCGCGCCGCAGCGCACGGAGGTGGCTCCGCACGGTCCGCTCCACCTCGTCGATGGCGGGGCCCGTCTGGTCGCACTGCTCGGCGAGCACCACGAAGGCGGCGTAGCCGCTGGCGGTGTAGGGGTTGGACGCAGTGGAGGCGCCCCGGTCCTCGATCTCGCGGATGGTGCGCTCGACCAGCTGGTCGACCGAGTCCGGGCACGCTTCACCGGCGAGTGCTGCTGCCCGCAGCGCGAGCGCGAACGTCGTCGGCCCTGGGTCGACCTGCTCGAACACCTCCAGGTCGAGGTGCTCGGTGGACTGGGCGGCCACTGCGAGGACGAGCCGGTCGAGCGGATCGAGGGCCGGATCCGACCAGTCGGTGATTTTCTCGATGGCTGCACGCCCCGAGGCGCCGAGCCGCCTCAGCGTGTCTGCCCACTGGAGCACCCGCAAGGCCGTGGCGGCCGGGATGACCTCGGTCGATCCCTCGAGGACCGCACGGAGCGTCGCGGCGGTCTCTGGCCCGAGCACCGGGGCCTCGCTCGCGGCCTCGAGCGCGTCCACCGCCTCGAGCACGACCGCCGGTGTGCGCTCGACCTCGTCGTCGGCGAGCCCGCTGGCGAGGCGGTCGGTGGCCGCGGCCGCCAGGTCGTCGTTGAAGACGCCGGCGCGACCGAGCCGGGCGATGGCGGCCAGCGCGCCGACATCGGTCGCGTCCAGCTCGTCACCTCGGGCTGCACGGCGCAGCCAGTCCTCAGCCGGACCCTGCAACGTCTGCCATCGGTCGATGACCGCTCGGGGGCAGGGGGTGCCGGCCGCCGTGGCGATCTCCGAGGCTGCACCGGCGAGCGCCAGGGCAGCCTCGACCTGTTCGGTCCCGGCGCGAGCGGACGACTCGCAGGCCGGGGTCGGGTCGAGCCCCGCAATGCGGACCGCCCCGCCGCGCTGGCGCGCGACCGCGGCGCGGGCCCAGAAGACCTGGGTGAACGGGTCATCGCTCGGTGCGGTCAGGTGGGACTCGATCGTGGCGTCGAGCGCGTCGGCGACCTCGTCCACACGGCGGCGCACCGAGGGCGCCGGGTCGCCGGGAGCGGCCCCCAGGCGGGCGACGTACCAGGTGAGGACCTCGGTCGGGGAGATGCCGTCGTCGACGACGCCCGTCGGCTCGATCGCGTCGGCCAGATCGTCATCGGTCTCCGACGACGGGTGGTCGAGCTGGCCGGCGCTGGTCAGGGCGAGCTCCGCACCAGCTCGATCGAAGAGCGGGTGGGTGGTCGGGATCGGGGTGGCGATCTGGGGGACCGGTCCGTCGGGCGCCTCCTGCAATCCGTCCGCCAACACGGCGGCGGTGCGTGAGGCCCACGTGTCCGCGGCCGGGTCGTCGTTGTCGGAGCCAGAGGTGCGGGTGCAGCTGCCCAAGACCAGGGCGAGGACGAGGGTCACGACCGCGGCCGAGCGCCCAGACGGGCGAGGGGCCACCTAGAAGCCGCCGACTGAGACGCGGTCGAACGCGTTCACGGTCGTCCACGAGGTGCCGCGGCGGTACAGGCCTCCGGTCGAGACATCGATGTTGCTGACCCAGCCGTAGGTGCTCGCCTTGCAGATCTCACCCGGTGCATTGATGCTGATCGACGCGCCGGAGTTCTGGACATCCTGCGTGCCGCAGGAGGAGCCGAGGTCGCGGAACGACACGCCCGCGCTCGGGCCCCCAGCGCTGACCCCGAGGCCGACGCTGAGGCTGGTGCCCCCGAAGCCGGCGACCAGGCGCATCTTGACCGCGTCGGGCAGCGAGGCGCTGTCCCCGTCCTTGTAGCCGTTGACGGAGCCGTACATGTCCCGCACGGTGGCGCAGTCTTGGACGCCGCAGCCGAAGTCGCGGGAGTAGGCCCGGACGTACGTCCGCACGTGGCCGCGGGTGGCCCCGCTCCCGTAGTAGGAGAAGGCCTCGTCGGTCTGCGTGTAGGAGCCAGCTTCTGCGGGGGCCGTCACGGCCGTTGCGCCGGTGGTGAGGGCGGCGAGGCCGAGTACGGCTCGGGCGGCGGTCTTCGTGGACATCATCGGATCTCCTGCCTAGACGATACGTATAGGAGAGATGTAGACGAAAAGACGGGAACCGTCAATTCGGACATCGTCAGGGCCTGAGTCGCCGAATCGGACATGAGGGGGGCTGAACCGATGACGAGGACATCGAATCGGTCAGGATCTCCGGCCGTGCCCCCCGCTCCGAGGGCGCAGACCCACGGAGGGCGGTTCGCCGATCGGGCCGATAGGGTCGCCGGTCATGAGCGAGAAGCCTGAGATCTCCATCCCGAACGAAGCGCCGCCCTCCGAGCTGGTGCTCGAAGACCTCGTCGTGGGCGAAGGCCCCGAGGCCGGCCCCGGCCCGGTGGAGGTCCACTACGTGGGCGTCGCCTGGTCCACCGGCCAGCAGTTCGACGCCTCGTGGGACCGCGGCGACACGTTCGGGTTCCGCCTCGGTGCCGGCCAGGTCATCTCCGGCTGGGACCAGGGCGTGGCCGGCATGAAGCTCGGCGGCCGCCGCAAGATCACCATCCCGCCCCACCTCGGCTACGGCGAGCGCGGCGCCGGCGGCGTCATCAAGGGCGGCGAGACCCTCGTCTTCGTCGTCGACCTCCTCGGCGTGGGCTGACGCAGCTCGGACGGATGCGGGCACCGGCCCGCGGTACGATTGAAGCGTGGGGGTGGCGCAGGTGGACGAGGTCGAAAGGGCGTCGGTCGGCCCTGTCGCGCGACGCCTTCGTCATCTCGGTCGCCTCGTCGACGACGTCTGGTGGACGGCGAGGGTGAACCGTATGTGGTGGCTGCTGCCGGCGCTCGCCGTGCTTCTCGCGGCCCTCGCTGCTGCCGGTACGGCGCAGTCCGCTGTCCCGTACGCCGTCTACACCCTCCTGTGATGACCCGGCCTCGTTCGGTCTCGCGGGCGCTCCGGAGCGCGGTGCCCGGCGCGTTGGGCGCGCTGGTGGTCTCCGTCGTCCTCGTTCACCTGAACCGGCCGGGCGCAGCTGGCGTGGTGATGGCCTTCGGGTTGACGTCGATCGGTCTCGCGGTGGCCGCGCCCGCGCTCTCCACGCGCCTGTCGGCGACGGTGGCCGCCGCGGGTCAGCGGGTGGGACGGGGGATCCTGCTGACGGTTGCCGCTGTCAGTGGAGTGATCGTGATCCTGCCGATCTGGGCGCTGAACTCGCTCGCGCGTATCGACCCCCTCGACGACGGATGGCGGTCGCCAGCCTCCGATTGGCGGACACGGAGCGAGGCGCGCCACCCCGATGGCCGCCTCGTCGGTCCGGCACGCACGGGCGCGGTCGAGCACCTGGTCGGTCCTGGCAAGCGCTGGGGTCGAGTGCGACGGGCGGCGGTCGTGGCGGTGCTCTTGGGCGCCGTGCTGGTCCAGACCGGTCATGGCGGTTCGCAGAAGGAGGTGCTGCAGGCGAACGCGGCAGACGACGATCTCGTGTTCGTCGGCCTTCCAGTGACCTCGTACGCCCACGAGGACGAACCGTGGATCTACGACCACATCCGTGATCTCTATCGGATCGAGCACACCTGGGACCCGTTCATCGGGACGCGGATGAAGGACTACGACGGCCTTCACGTGACCGTCTCCGACGGCCGGCGCGTCTCGTTCCAACCCGAAGACCCTGAGCTGACCGTTTGGTACTTCGGCGGATCGACGATGTTCGGGATCGGCCAGCGGGACACGCACACCATCCCGTCGGAGATCGCCCGGCTCGCCGAGCGGGACGGCACCGCTGTGCGGTCGGCGAACTACGGGGTCCCTGGATGGGTCAACTGGCAAGAGACGCTGCTGCTCGCCGAGCTGCTGGACTCTCAGAAGCCGCCTGATCTCATCGTCTTCTACGACGGTGCGAACGACTGGTCGGCTGGCCATGCCGGCTCCTGCACGGCGATGATGATCCCGACCGCAACTGGCGCCTGACCCTCTCGCCGGAGGAAGTCGAGATGCGGGACCGCAGCTTCCCCGGCCGAGGCCGCTCGGTCGCGCAGGAGGACATCGTCCCGATCGTGGCCGCCCAGTACCGACGAGGTGTCGAACAAGCGCGGAAGCTGGCGCGCGAGACCGGGGTGCCCGTCGTGCACTTCTGGCAGCCGACGATGGAGACGAAGCGCTACGCCCCGTCCGATGCCGACGTCTTCGCCCGGACGGACGTCGATCCCCCTCGCGTTGGCGAGCGGTGGAGCCCGGAACACCGGGAGGTCGTCCAGGAGTCAGGGACGGGTGTGATCGACATCAGCGACGCCTTGGACGAGATTGACGTGCCCGTGCTGTGGGATTGGGCCCACACGAACGAGCTTGGGGCCCAGACCGTGGCGGCCACGATGTACCGCCACCTGGCCCCGACCTTCGATGAGATCACCGGCCGCGGCTAGGTCAGCCGTGCGCCTGGTACCGGGCGTTGAGGAGCCGACGCCGCCGATTCGAGGGGCCACGCGGGAGGAGGATCGGATGTGGGCCCGGCCGCAATGGGCTGCTTGGCCTTCTCCAGGAGGCTCTCACCCAGGAGGAGCCAGTCGATGTCCGTGCTCATGAAGCACCGGTAGGCGTCATCGGGTGACGACACGATCGGCTCTCCTCGGACGTTGAACGAGGTGTTCAGCAGCACGGGGCACCCCGTGAGGCTGCGGAACGCGTCGAGCAGCGCATGCATCCACGGCGCCCGTGTTCGGTCCACGGTCTGGACGCGGGCGGTCCCATCAACGTGGGTGACCGCGGGAACCGGCGATCGGACCGCCGCAAGGGTGCCGGCGAGGTCGACCTCGGTGGCCGGATCGACTCCGGTGGCCGGCGACGGGAGGTGTGCGCCGCGCACCGGGACGACGAACGACATGTAGGGCGACGGGGTCGAGATGTCGAACCACTCGTCGGCATAGTCCTCGAGCACGGCAGGAGCGAACGGACGGAAGGACTCTCGGCGCTTCACCCGGGCGTTGAGATCGCGCTGGACATCATGACGGCGCGGGTCGGCGAGGATCGAGCGGTTGCCGAGGGCACGAGGGCCGAACTCCATGGGGCCCTGGCAGACCGCGACGACCGCTCCTTCCGCCAGGAGGCCGGCGATCCTCGCAGCACGCTCGGGCTCCGAGGGGATGCGCTCGGCAGGCCGGCCCGCCTCGACCAGATCTCGCTCCACAGCGTCGGGATCCACCGTCGGGCCGAGTAGCGCACCCGCCATGCCGTCGCCCGCCTGGACGGACCGGTCGCCATCGAACACGTCGTGCCACGCCCAGAGTGCGCAACCTGCGGCACTGCCTGCATCGCCAGCGGCAGGCTGCACCCACACGTCATCGAACGGTCCGTCGGCCACGAGTCGACCGTTCGCTACGCCGTTGAGGGCCACACCTCCGGAGAGCACGACGCGGCGTTCGCCGGTCAAGCGATGTGCGTGCGCTGCCATTCGGAGCACGATGTCCTCCACGATGACCTGGACCGAACGGGCCAGGTCGCAGTCGCGCTGGGTGATGGGCGACTCCGGAGCGCGGTCGGGACCGAAGATCGCCGCGAAGCGATCGTTCGTCATGCGCCTCCCGTTGATGAACCCGAAATAGGCGAGGTCCATGGAGAAGGATCCGTCGTCGTGGATCTCGAGCAGGTGCTCGCGGATGGCGTCCTCGTAGCGCGGCGTGCCGAACGGCGCCAGACCCATGAGCTTGTACTCGCCACCGTTCACACGGAAGCCCGCGGCGAGGGTGAACGTCGAGTAGAGGAGTCCTAGCGAAGACGGGAACCGCAGTTCCTGGAGCAGCTCGACCCGGTTCCCGCGGCCGTGCCCGATCGAGCTGGTGGCCCACTCGCCCACGCCGTCGAACGTCAGGATGCAGGCCGATTCGTAGGGAGAGGGGTAGAACGCCGCGGCGGCGTGGCTGACGTGGTGTTCGGCGTACAGGACGCGGTGCCGGGGAGGTCGGTAGCCGAGCTGGTCCAGGGCCTTCTCGATCTCGAGGCCAGCCCACAGCTTCCGCCGACCCCATTCAGACATCGTCGTCGGAAACGTGCGCATCCCCCGGGGTCCGGCGGCGACGTAGGAGCGCAGCACCCGGCCGAACGACGTCAGTGGCTTTTCGTAGTAGACGATCGCGTCGAGCCCGTCGGGGCCGACCTGGGCCTGCGCCAGCACAGCGGCCATGGCATCGACGGGTATGGCGGGGTCGTGCTTGATGCGGCTGAACCGCTCCTGCTGCGCTGCTGCAACGAGCGTCCCGTCGGTGACGACGGCCGCGGCAGCATCGTGGTACATCGCACTGATACCCAAGATGTGCATGTCCGGCGTGCCCGTCTCCCGGCCGCTCGGTTAAGAGATCGGCGCCCGGCGGTCTTACCCCGTGCCACGCAAACGCTTTGGCCTGGTGAGCAGGCGGGCCGGTACCGTCCTCCCCGTGCTGAAGCTGGTGTTGCCCAAGGGATCGCTCGAGAAGGCCACGTTGGAGCTGTTCGCCGCGGCGGACCTGCAGGTGAGCCGGTCCTCGACGGTCGACTACAAGGCCACCATCGAGGACCCCCGCATCGAGTCCGTCCGGATCCTGCGGCCGCAGGAGATCGGGATGTACGTCTCCGAGGGCATGTTCGACCTGGGCATCACCGGCCGGGATTGGATCGAGGAGACCAGCAGCGACGTCATCTCGCTGGGCGAGCTCCAGTACTCCAAGGCGACCTCGCGGCCCATCCGGATGGTGGTGGCGGTCGCCGGTGATTCGCCCATCGAGCGGGTCGAGGACCTGCCCAACGGCGTGCGGGTGTCCACCGAGTACCCCGTCGTGACCCGCCGGTTCTTCGAGTCCAAGGGGATCGACGCCGACATCCGCCTGAGCTACGGCGCCACCGAGGCCAAGATCCCCGACATCGTCGACTGCATCGTCGAGA
>CAZCVS010000021.1:13859-16355 GCA_964501845.1 uncultured Iamiaceae bacterium | reverse complement strand
GCGGCACTCGCCGACGACGTCGGCCAGGAACGGGGTGCCCATCTCGGCGAGCTGGGCGACCACGTAGTCGACGTTCTTGGCGCCATCGACCTCGCCGTCGACGACCTCGTAGGCCATGTGGTGCATGCGGCGGCCGAAGTTGCGCACGAAGTCCTCGGTGGGCATCGGCAGGTTCTCGAACGAGTTCACGAACGACGGCGTGTTGTTGGCGGTGAAGACCCGGGCGGGCGACACCTTGTCGTCGTCGACGCGGGGCGACCGGGTCACGTTGGTCGACGAGTTCATCTCGTTGATGTTGTAAGCACCCCAGAAGTAGTTCGGGACCATGGTGAGGTACTCCAAGATGGCGTCCTCGCGGTCGGCCGCCAGGATGCGGGTGGCCATGTGGTCGAGCCCCTTCACCCGGTCCGAGATGCCGTGGTCGGCCTGGAGCTGGGAGGCCTTGTCCAACGTCTCCTGCTCGGCGGCGGTGAGCGAGAACCGCTCACCGAAGCCGACGGCATCGAGGTCGTCGAGGTCCACGTCGACGTAGCCGACCCGGTTGTACGTGTAGTCCGACAGGAACGTGAAGCTCAGGTGCTCGGTGCAGTAGAGCGGCGCAACCGTGTCGCCCTCGTACACGAAGCGGATGGCCTGCGGCTCGAGGGCGTCGCGGACCGCGGCGTTGGACGCGGACCGGTAGATCTCGCCGACGTAGCGGGCGTTGGGCTTCTTCGCCGCCAGCGGGTACAGCAGGTTGAAGCGGGTCGCCTTGTCCTCGTACGTCGCGGTCAGCGGCTCGATCACGATCAAGCGGGGGAAGGCCGGGTCCGACTGGAGCAGGTACGCCTTGTGGGTCTCGGTGAGGCGGCACTCGACAAGCCGGTACGGGCTCATCACCGCGAGCTCCGCGAGGTACGCGATGGCGTCGCCGTGCTCCACCTGGACCAGCACCGCGGCCATGGTCCCCACCAGCTCGTCGATGCCGCTCTCGGCTCGACGCTGGTAGATCCTCGGCAGGTACTCCTCGAAGAAGTCCGAGTTCTCCTTGTCGCCCTTGGTCTCGTAGGTGGCGAGGTCGATCATCGGGGTGGCTCCAGGATTCGTGGTGTCGGTGTCGGTAGCTGTGTCGGTGGGGTTCGGCGTCGGCCGTTCGATCGGCCGCGGCGGGGTGATGTGGAGATCAGGCGCTCGGGACGTAGGGCACGTACTGGGGGAACCACATGGTGGCGTCGACCGCCGCGACCAGGTCGTCCTCGCTGGTGACCGGGGCCACGCCGTCGGCCTGCGCCGCCTTGGCGACCTCGATGGCGATGGCCCGGCCCACGTCGCGCACCGCGGACAGGGGCGGGAGGATCGAGTCCCCGGGCGCCTTGGCATCGACGTGGTCGGCCAAGGCGTGGGCAGCGGCCATGAACATGGCGTCGGTGACCCGGGTGGCGCCAGAGGCCCGCACCCCCAACCCGACGCCGGGGAAGATGTACGAGTTGTTGCTCTGGGCGATGGTGTGGGTGGTGCCGCCGATGGTCACCGGCGGGAACGGACTGCCTGTGGCCACGATGGCCCGGCCATCGGTCCAGGTGAGGACGTCCTCGGCGGTGGCCTCGGCGTGCGAGGTCGGGTTCGAGAGCGGGAAGATCACGGGGCGCTCATCCGCGGCGCCCATGGCCCTGGTGACCGTCTCGTCGAAGAGGCCGAACACACCGGTGACACCGATCAGGATCGACGGCTTCGCCTCGGTGATGACCTCGACCAGGCTCGCCCGGGCCGGGTCCGCGAGCGTCCACCCCTCGACCGCGCTGCGGGACTGGGCCAGGGGCACCTGGAAGCTCGCCAGCCCGTCGACATCGTCGAACAGCAGCCCGTCGCGGTCGATGAGGAAGAAGCGCGCCCGGGCTTCGGCTTCGGAGAGGCCGTGGGCGACCATGGCCGCCACCAGCTGCTCGGCGATGCCGCTGCCCGCCGAGCCGGCACCGACGATGACGACCTTCTGGTCCTTCAGGTCCCGGTCGGTGGACCGCAGCGCGGAGAGGACGGCGGCGAGGGCGACGGTGGCCGTGCCTTGGATGTCGTCGTTGAAGGTGCACAGCCGGTCCCGGTAGCGGTCGAGCAGGAGGTGGGCATGGTGCTCGGCGAAGTCCTCGAACTGGAACAGCACATCGGGGTACACGTTCATCACGCCCGCCACGACGGCCTCGATGAAGCGGTCGTACTCCTCGCCGACGATGCGCTCATGGCGCCAGCCGAGGTAGTCCGGGTCGTTGCGCCGGTCAACGTTGTTGGTGCCGACATCGAGCACGATCGGCAGCGTGGTGGCGGGGTCGATGCCCCCGCAGGCCGAATAGAGCGACAGCTTGCCGATGGGGATGCCGAGGCCGTCGGCACCCTGGTCGCCCAGCCCGAGGATGCGCTCGCCGTCGGTGACGACGATGACCGCGACCTCGGCGTGGGGCACCGAGCGGAGCATCTCCTCGATGCGGTCGATGTCGGGGTACGAGATGAACAGGCCGCGGGGGT
>CAZCVS010000021.1:0-13759 GCA_964501845.1 uncultured Iamiaceae bacterium | reverse complement strand
AGCATCTCCTCGATGCGGTCGATGTCGGGGTACGAGATGAACAGGCCGCGGGGGTGCTGGTAGATGCGGCTGAACTGCTGGCAGGCTTCGCCCACGGTCGGGGTGTAGACGATGGGCAGCAGGTCGTCGATGCCGTCGAGGATCACCCGCAGGAAGAGCGTCTCGTCGTCGTCCTGCACGTCGCGCAGCAACATGTGCTTGGCAAGCGGGGTGGGCTCGTCGGCGAGCTGCGAACGGACCCGGTCGGCGCGCTGCTCGATGGTCTCGATGTGGGTGGGCAGCAGGCCGTGGAGCCCGAACGCGTCGCGCTCGTCGGCGGTGAACGCCGTGCCCTTGTTGAGCGTCGGGTCGGCCAGCAGGTGCTGTCCCCGGACGCCGACCCGCTTCGGCTCCGACCCGTTGCCTGCCATGACCCCTCCTGGCTCGAATCCCCGGGATGCCCGCCATCGGTGGCCGACCCGCTCCGGAGGGCCGGACGATAGCAGCGGACCCGCTGGCCGGCCTCGGGCTCAGCCGGCGGCGCCCGGTTCCTCGACGCCTTCTTCGGGCAGCACGCCGCGCTGGGCGAGCGTGTAGAGCAGCCCGAGCGCCGGGAGGATGAAGATGCAGGCCAGCACGAACACGACGAGCACTGCGCCGAGCGTGCCCGAGGGGGCGGCGGTGGCCTTGACGGTCATCGTCTCGGGGACGACGTAGGGCCACTGGGCGACGCCCCACGCCGCCACGATGCCGCCGACCGCGCCGACGGCAGCGACCCGGGCGAAGCGGTGCTCGCCCCGCACGAGCGCCACGAGCGAAGCGACGCCGCCGACCGCCGAGACGATCACGAGGGGGAGCGCCCGGGACGTGAGCCCGTCGAACAGGTACCGGGCATCCGCGTGGATGACGGCGATGCCGGCCAGGGCCACGGCCCCCGCGACCACGGCGGCCACGATCGCCCGACGGCGGAAGTACGCGACCATCTCGTCGTTCGACAACCGCCCCGCGTCGAACACGAGGAAGACGGAGGCCAGGTAGGAG
Source organism: uncultured Iamiaceae bacterium (assembly GCA_964501845.1). GTDB lineage: Bacteria > Actinomycetota > Acidimicrobiia > Acidimicrobiales > Iamiaceae > Aquihabitans. The sequence goes on along the minus strand of CAZCVS010000021.1, from coordinate 12,739 downwards.
ACGGCGACGACGGCGAGCACCCCGCCGAGCAGCGACGTGGGGTTGATCCAGCTCCCCCACGGGTCGCCGGCTTCGCCGCCCGCCGGCACCCGGCCGGTGGCGATCGCACCGGCGACGCACCCGAAGCAGAACGGCACCAGCAGGGATCCGAAGGCGAACGCGGCGCCGAAGACCCGCTGCTCCTCGGTCCGGTAGACGGAGTGGCGGAAGGCGAAGCTCGCACCTCGTAGCACGATGCCCAGCGCCGCGAGCGCGAGCGGCACGAACAGCGTGAGCGTGATGGAGGCATAGGCGGCCGGGAACGCCGTCCAGAGGACGGCGAACACGAAGATCAGCCAGACGTGGTTCGCCTCCCACACCGGACCGATCGACCGGTCGATGACCTGGCGGGGCTTGCGGCCCCCGTGGGTGCCGCCGGCGAGCAGGTCCCAGATGCCGGCGCCGAAGTCGGCACCGCCGAAGATGGCGTAGACCACCACGCCACCGAAGAGGATGCAGGCGGCGGCGGTGCTCATGTGAGCTCCCCGGGAACCGGGCCCTCGATGGGCCCGGCGATCGGCCCCGACGGGCCGTAGGGCCCGTCGTCGTCGGGTCCGACGCCTTCGCGGGCACGGCGGCTCATCGTCCGCAGCACCCGGATGGCCGCGTACCCCAACCCGGCGTACAGCACCAAGACGCCGATGAAGGTGACCCAGACGTAGGTGTTGCCCGTGGCCGCGTCCTCGACCTTCATGTAGTTGTAGACGATCCACGGCTGGCGGCCGACCTCCGCCACCACCCAGCCGGCCTCCAGCGCCAGCACCGACAAGACGCCGCAGCAGGCAGCGATCCGCAGGAACCACTTCCCCTGCGGGAGGCGGCGGCGCACGAGCCAGAAGCCGCCGTAGTAGAGGGCGATCAGGAACAGCAGCGTGCCGACGCCGATCATGACGTCCCACGCGAGGTGCACGGTGTTGACCTGCGAGAACGTCGGCCGGTCCTCCTCGGGCACGGCATCGAGCCCCTGGATGACGGTGGCGGTGCCCTCCGACGGGTCCGAGAGAAACGACGCCACGCCGGGGAGGGGGATGCCCCACTCGATGTCTCCGTCGCCGTTGATGCGCCCGAGGAGGATCTCGGGCTTGTCGCTCCCGGTCTCGGTGACCAGCTCGATGGCCGCGAACTTCGTGGGCTGCTCGTTGGCGACCCAGCGGGCCAGCGAGTCGCCCACGACCATCTGGATGGGCATGGCGATCGCCGCGACGCTGAACGCGATGGTGAAGCCGAGCCGGTGGTAGTGGTCGTTTCGGCCGCGCAACATGCCCACGGCGTAGACCGACGCGACCAGGAACCCGCCGACGATGTACGCGGCCACGATCATGTGGAGCGATGCGAGCGGCATGCCGTCGTTGAAGATGACGGCCCAGGGGTCGACGGTGTCGATGTTGCCCTGGGCGTCGAGCGTGAAGCCCGACGGCGAGTTCATCCACGCGTTGGCCGCCACCACCGAGGCGCTGCCGCCGATGCCGGCGATGACGATGGGCACGCCGGTCCAGAAGTGGGCCCAGGGCTTCATCCGCTGCCAGCCGAAGATGTAGATGGCGACGAAGATGGCCTCGGTGAAGAAGAACAGCCCCTCGACGAGGAAGGGGATGCCGAAGACCTCGCCCCACTTCCCCATGAAGCGCGGCCACAGCAGCCCGAACTCGAAGGTGAGGACGGTCCCGGTCACCGCGCCGACCGCGAACGTGACCGCCATGTACTTGGACCAGCGCTGGGCCAGCAGCAACGCATCCGCATCGTCGTGGCGGATGGCCCGGTAGTTGGCCACGAGCATCAGGAACGCCCACGACACGCCGAGCGGCACGAGGATGATGTGGAAGGCGAGGGTGAACGCCATCTGGGAGCGGGCCCACGGGACCGGGTCCACCGCCAAGACCGTGCTGATCATCCGTCGTCCCTCGTTGCCGACACCCGCGCCGCGAGCCTAGTGACGGCGCCGCTCGGGTCGAGGTGAGCGACGGGTAGCGTGCCGGCCATGGGTAGCAGCACCAGCAAACCCCGCAAGGGGCACAAGAACCCCAAGCACCTGCCGAAGGTGGGCACCCCCGAGAACCTCGAGTGGCGCCACCAGGGAGCGCGCGACGACGCCTTCAAGGTGTTCGGCGGGAAGTGGGGCGCCATCGTCGTGGCCGTGCTCGTCGGCGCCGCGCTCATCGGCCTCGTCCTGATCAACGTGCCGTGACCAGCCCCGCCACACCCCCGCCGCCCGGGTCGTCCGAGCCTCCGATCCCGCCGGGCGATGACGAGCCGAGCGGCGTCAAGCCGTGGATCCCGGCCATCGCCCTCGGCGTCGTGCTCCTCGTGTTGATCGCCTTCCTCTTCCTGCGCTCCGACGGCGGTGACGACGACACCGCGGCGTCGACCACCACGACATCGTCGACCACCACCTCGTCCACGACGACGTCGACCACCCCGACCACCACCCCGACGACCGCCCCGCCCCCGACCACGGCGCCCACCACGGCCCCACCTCCGACCGTGGCACCCACCACCGCGCCGCCCACCACGGCCCCGACCACCACCACCCAGACCGACCCCGAGAGCGCCGCGCTGATCAGCCAGTGCAACGCCGGTGACGAGTTCGCCTGCTACGAGGTCGGCCGCCTCAAGCTCACCCCGCCGGCATCGATCAAGAACCCGGGCAGCTGGAGCAGCCGGTCCGACGACGACGTCGCGAGCGCGTGCCAGCAGGACCTCGACCTGACCGCCTGCTACGTGGCGGGCTCCCGGGGCCTGGAGCTCGGCGACTGATCCCCGGTGCCCGGCAGCCCGATCGGTGACGCGCCAGACCCAGCACCCGATAGCGCGACCCCAGGCTACGATCCGGACATGACCATCGGCGCCCCGCACTTCGACGTGCAGATCGACTCCGGCACCGACCCGCTCCGCGTGGTCGCCGACGGCGAGCTCGACGCAGCCTCGGCCGCGACGCTCGCCCGTGCGCTCGAGGAGGCCACGGGGGCGAGCACCGGCATCGCCCTCGACCTCTCCGGCGTGTCGTTCATCGACTCCTCCGGCCTCCGCGTGATCGCCGCCGAGGTGCAGCGCGGCGAGGCCGCGGGCACCCCGTTTCGAGTGTCGGCCGCCAGCGACGCCGTGCGCCGCATCTTCGAGATGACCGGATTGACCAGCCTCCTCGATCCCTGACCGAGACGATCCCGGCGTGGGTGACCACAAATCCACCCACCCGGGGGGTGTGGATGTGCCCTCGGTCGGCGATCATGCAAATCGGACATGAACGAGCCATCGCAGACCTCGTGGGCCCCGCCCGATCACCTGTCGCCTCGTGACGCGCCGCACCTGGTGGTGCTGGTGGAAGACGACCCGGGTGACACGATCCTCTTCGAGGAGGCCATCGCCGACGCCGATGTCGAGCTGCGGGTTCGCTGCGTCTCGCGGACCTCGTCGCTCCTCGCGCTGACCTCGACCGATGAGCTCTCCTGCGTGGTGCTCGACCTGGGGCTTCCCGGCGTCACCGGCTTCGAGGCCCTCGACGAGATCGTGGCGGCGCTGCCCACCGTGGCCATCGTGGTGCTCACCGGGTGGGGAGATGCCCAGGCCGGCACGGAGGCGCTGGCCCGCGGCGCCCAGGACTACCTGGTCAAGGGCGATGCCGACGGCCGCACCATCGCCCGCTCGATCCGCTTCGCCGTGGAGCGGAAGCGGTCGCAGCTCGCCGCCACCGCCCTCGCCGAGGCCCACATGCGCCAGGCCGAGCAGCACCGGCTGGAGCGTGCGCTGCTCGTCGACCCTGCGGTCGTGCGCCCCGACGTGACCTGGGTGGCTCGCTACATCGCTGCTCGGGCCGGGGTCGTCAGCGGCGACTTCTTCGACGGTCTCGAGCTGGCCGACGGCACCCTCCGCCTGGTGATCGGCGACGTGGCCGGCCACGGCGCCGACGAGGCCGCGCTCGGGGTCAGCCTCCGCGCCGGCTGGCGCTCGCTCGTCCTCGCAGGGCTCGACCCCGGCGACGTGCTGCTGGCGCTCGAGGAGCTGCTGGTGAGCGAGCGGCCGCGGGGCGACGAGTTCGCCACCGTGTGCGATCTCACCATCTCCCCGGACCTGGGCACCGTCTGCATCCGCAACGCCGGCCACCCCGCTCCGATCCTGGCGGGACGGGGGCCGTTGCGCGACACCTCGGGTCGGTCGCCGCTCGGCATCCGGCTGAACGACGCCGACCTGCCCGGGACCGAGCACCACATCGACGGGCCGTGGAGCCTGGTCACCTTCACCGATGGGCTGTTCGAGGTCCGCGGCGAGGCCGGTGGGATCCTGGCGGTCGAGGAGGTCCCGGCGGCGGTCGAGGCGGCGACGTCGGAGGGCGCCATCGATGCCGACGCCCTCATCGGCGACTTCGCCCGCCGGGCCGTCGACGGCTGGCGCGACGACGTCGCCCTGCTGGTGGTCACCCACGACCCATCGGGCGGCGGACCGCCGTGAGCGTCGGAGCGACGAGCAGCCGCTCGCTCAAGCAGCTGTCGACGGTCGCGTGGATCACCGCCGTCGTGGTGCTCACCGTCGGGTCGGTGATCGTGTGGGCCGGGTTCGTGAGCCTGCTCGAGGCCCGCTCCCGGGCGTTCGACACGCTGCACCCGGCCCAGCTCGCCGCCCAGGAGCTGCGGACCAGCGTGGTCGACCAGGAGACCGGGGTGCGCGGCTACGTGATCACCCGCGACGAGCGGCTGCTGCTGCCCTACACAACCGGCCGCAGGAACCAGGCCAGGACCGACGAGGAGATCCGCCGCCTGATGCGGGACGATCCGGCCGCGCCCCTCATCGCCGCCTACCTCACCCGGACCGAGGCGGCGATGGACGACTGGCGCGACACCGTCGCCGACCCGCTGCTCGACGCGCCCGCCGACCAGCCCGACCTCGACGGCACGTTCATCCGCTCCACAGCGCTGTTCGACGACGTCCGCGCCGAGCTCGACCGCCTCGACGCCGCCATCAGGGCCGAGGACATCGAGGCCCGCGGCGAGCTCGAGGCCACCACCTACCGCCTCGTCATCTCCGTGGGGGCGACGATCATGCTGTTCGGCGTGGTGGCCTTCGGCGGCAGCTGGATCCTGCGGCGCCGCGTCGTCGCGCCGCTCGAGCGGGTCGTCGACGCCGCCGACGCGGTCGCGTCGGACCAGCTCGACCAGCCCATCGAGGTCGAGGGCCCCGAGGAGATCGAGCGGCTCGCGCGCCGCGTGTCCGACATGCGCGACCGCATCGTGGACGAGCTGGCGATCGTCGAGGCCTCCCGCATCGAGCTGGCGCGCCGAGCCGAGGATCTGGCGCGGTCGAACGCCGACCTGGAGCAGTTCGCCTACGTCGCCTCGCACGATCTCCAGGAGCCGCTTCGAAAGGTGGCCTCGTTCTGCCAGCTCCTCGAGCAGCGCTACGGCGATCAGCTCGACGAGCGCGGCCGGTCCTACATCGAGTTCGCGGTCGACGGTGCCAAGCGCATGCAGGCCCTCATCGCCGACCTGCTCGAGTTCTCCCGCATGGGCCGCAGCACCCGTGCCTTCGTCGACTGCGACTTCGACGCCCTCGCCCGTGAGGTGATCGACGGGTTCGCGGATGGGCTCGAGGACGCCACGGTGACGGTCGGGCCGCTCCCGACGGTGCCCGGCGATCCCACCCTCTACCGGGCCCTGCTCCAGAACCTGGTGGGCAACGCCATCAAGTACCGGGCCCCCGGCGAGCCGCCCACCATCTCCCTGTCGGCGATCCGAGACGGCGACCACTGGACCTTCAGCTGTGCCGATCATGGCATCGGGATCGAGCCGCCGTACCGCGAGCGTGTCTTCGCGGTGTTCCAGCGGTTGCACGGCCGCGGCGAGTTCGACGGGACCGGCATCGGCCTGGCGCTGTGCAAGCGCATCGTCGACTTCAGCGGGGGGCGGATCTGGATCGACGACCCCGACGGGGGCATCGGCACGACCGTACGCTGGACCCTTCCAACCGACCACCGCGCCGAGCCCGCCCCGTTCTCCAGCTTCTCCACGGCGCCCGGCGCCAGCACCGGTCCCCGCATTGCCGCCCACCACGAGCCCGGTGACGAGTCCGATGACGAGCCCGACGCCGATCTCACCCCCGCTCCCCCACCCCTGACTGGAAGCCGATGAACCAGAACGCCATCCGCCAGCCCCCCGAGCAGGCTCGCATCCTGCTCGTCGAGGATGACCCCGGCGACGTGCTCATCACCCAGGAGTCGCTGGCAAACGCGGCGGTCGAGTGCGAGCTCGCCGTCGTCGACGACGGCGAGATGGCGCTCGACTACCTGCACAAGCGAGGTGCGTTTGTCGGCGTCTCGACGCCGCACCTCGTCCTGCTCGACCTGAACCTCCCGAAGGTCAGCGGCCACGAGGTCCTGGCCGAGGTGAAGGGCCACCCCGACCTGGCGCCCATCCCGGTGGTCGTCTTGAGCACGAGCTCGGCCGACGACGACGTGCTCGCCACCTACGCGCTGCACGGCAACGCCCACATCACCAAGCCTGTCGACTTCCAGCGCTATCAGGAAGTGATCCGCAGCATCGACGAGTTCTTCCTCTCCGTCGCCCAGGTGCCCCAGCCCTGAGCCGGCCCCACTCCGGACGCGACGAGGCCCCCGGGACCGGTGGGTGGTCGCGGGGGCCTCGTCGCCTGGTGCGGGGGGAGGTCTACTTCTTGAACTTGTCCTTGACGGAGTCGACCGCGCCAGACGCCTTGTCCTTGGCGTTCTCGGCGAACTCCTTCACGCTGGCACCGGCCTGGTCGACCTTGCCCTCGCGCTGCAGGTCCTGGTCACCGGTGAGGTCCCCCACCGCTTCTTTGACCCGGCCCTTGGCATCGTCGGCATTGCTTCCCATGTCGTTGCTCCTCGCTTGGAGATCGTGCCGAGCGTGGATCGCTCGTCGGAGACTGGTACCCGCCCCCGTCCGCGCTGATACCTCGGTCCGCCCGGCTCGCCCCGGTGGCGAAACCGGCCCGATCGGCCCCCGATGAGCGCGCTGCGGCGCGAGGATGGCCGGATGCAAACCACCGACGCCCCTCTGGTGACCCTCACGGTGCCGGCCGACGTGCGGTACTTCCGCTCGGTCCGCCTCGCCATCGGCGGCCTGGCCACCATGGTCGGCTTCGACATCGAGGCGATCGACGACCTGCGCATCGGCGTCGACGAGGTGTGCGCCGCGCTGGCCGAGGCCGGCAACGGCGACGACCTCCGCATCGAGATCCTCGCCATCCCCGGCGACGTGCTGCGCGTGGAGGGCACCGTCCCGCACGGCGACGAGCAGCCCGACCAGGACCGCTTCGCGTTCTCCCGTCAGATCCTGTCGGTGGTCGCGGACTCGTTCGGGTACGAGACGGAGGGGGGCCAGGTCAGCTGCTGGTTGGAGCGCCGCCTGTCCGGTGACGCGTGAGCGCCGTACGCGGGCGGGGTGACGGGGACGCCGCCGCGCTCACCGCTCGGTTCCGGGCGTACCGCGAGACCGGTGACCGACGGCTCCGCAACGACCTGGTCACCGAGACCTTGTCGATCGCCCAGGCGTGCGCTCGCCGCTTCGCCAACCGCGGCGAGCCCCTCTCCGACCTCGAGCAGGTGGCGATGCTCGGCCTGGTGAAGGCGGTCGAGCGCTTCGACCCCAAGTTCGGCGTGCCCTTCGCGGGGTTCGCCGTCCCCACCATCACCGGCGAACTGCGCCGCCACTTCCGCGACGCGACCTGGGCGGTCAAGGTGCCGCGGCGGGCGAAGGACCTCCACGTCCGCATCCCCGTGGTGGTCAACCAGCTGAGCACCCAGACCGGGCGCACCCCGACACCCGCCGAGATCGCCCAGGAGCTCGGCATCAGCATCGACGATCTGCTCGATGCCCTCGACGCCGGAGCCGCCTACCGCACCACGTCGACCGACACCACCGAGGGCGCGCTCGCCGCCAGCCACTCCACCGGGCGCAGCGAGATCAGCGACGGCCTGCCCCCTGACGAGCGGGTGCTGCTCACCCAGCTGCTGGAGACGCTCGACGAGCGCGAGCGCACCATCGTGTACCTGCGGTTCTTCGAGGATCTGAGCCAGTCCGAGATCGCCGAGCAGGTCGGCATGAGCCAGGTCCACGTGTCCCGCCTGCTGCGCCGGGCGCTGCGCGACCTCAAGGAGCTTGCGATGCCGGGGTCCGGCGAGGACGACGAGCAGCCCGCCTGAGGCGGCCCCGGGGGCGCAACCGGGACCGCCCCAAGCGATCGCTGAAGCTCGGAGATCAGGCCGTCACTCGGTGAGGCCCTCGCGCCAAGCCTTGGCGACCGCGCCGGCCCGGTCGTTCACGCCGAGCTTGCGGTAGATCTGCTGAAGGTGGGTGCGGATCGTCTCGCGGCCGACGCCCAGCTCCGCGGCGACCTCGTCGACGGACCGGCCGTGCGCCACGCACCGCAGGACCTCGGCCTCGCGCCGCGACAGGCCCAGGTGGGCACCGACCCAGCGCTGGCGTGAGGTGGTGCGCGCCGCCATGATCGCGGCCTCCGTCGCCAGGCCGGGATCGACCACGACCTCGCCCCCGGCGATGCGCTCGAGCGACGTCACCAGCTCGGAGGTGGGGATGGACTTGAGCAGGTAGCCCCGCACACCCGCCCGCAGCGCGGCGAACAGGTGCCGGAGGTCGTCGGCCTCCGTGAACACGGCGACGGAGAAGGTGGGAGCGGTGGCGAGCACCATCGACACGGCGTCGATCCCGGCACCCGAGCGTCCGAACGCGTCGATCAACATGATGTCGGCCTCGGCGTCGGCCAGCGACTCGTCGAGGATGTCGGGATCGCCGGTGGCGGTCCCGACCACCTCGACGCGGTCCTTGAACGGCGCGAGCAGTCCCTTGAGGCCTTCGATGATCAGCTCCGCGTCGTTGGCGAGGATCACCCGGAGGGGATCGGTCATGGTGCTTGGTCCTTCAAGACGTCGAGGATTCCGGTGATGCGCAAGAGGTTCTCGGCCTCGGGCGAGGCCGCGACCAGCACGAGACCCGAGCCGGTGGCCTGCAAGTCCCACATGGACCGGACCAGCACCCGGATGCCGGCGGAGTCGATGAAGGTGGTCTCGCCAAGATCGAGGTGCACCATGGGGCAGCCGACGCCCGCGGTGAGGAGCACGGCACCGACCTCCGGTGCGCTCGCGACATCGAGCTCTCCGGTCACCCCCACCGTCGGGTGGCGACCGGTGGTGGCGGTGACGGAGAACGGCACGACGCCCGGGCGTCGGTCGGCCTGGTTCTGGTGGTGCTGGGTCACGCGCATGAGCGGAGTCCTGGGGGCCGGTCGGGAGCAGCGTCTCCTACCCTGCGCCGCGCGGACCCATACCGGCCGCGAGAGCCGCCCGGCCCGAGCGGGGCTCAGACCGGGATCGTGCCGACGGGCACGGGGCCTGATGCCGGCAGCGACAGGTAGGCGAAGAACTCGGGCGCGTCGCGCCGGATGCCCTCCTCGAGGGCTGCCACCTCACCGCCGATCGCGAGGAGCTCGCGACCGAGCAGGTCGAGCGGCGGGCCGAGCACGGTGAAGGGCACGCCGTACTGCTCCGTCAGCACATCGAAGATCCAGGGGTCCACCCCGACCACCGCGCTGGCGGCGCCCGACTGCTTCGTGTGGCGGTAGAAGGAGCGGTAGAGCGCTTCGGTGACGCCCGTGGTGTCCCGCGCCGCATCGGGGTCGACCGACAGGGACACCAGCTCGCACGCGAGGTCGGGGAGGTCGACCTCCGTCGCCACGTCCACGCCCGCGGCGCGCAGGGCCAGGCCCAGCGGCAGCTCGGCGAGGGGGCCGACGGTCGAGGCCGCGAGGCCGAGGGGCTGGCCGTCGGCCAGGGCGACGTGGAACGTCGTCGGAGAAACCCGCCCGCTCGATGGCGGCTCGCTGACGTCGAGGTCCGCCTCGGCGAGGATCTCCGCTTCGAGCCGCTCGCTCGCGACGAACGACGGGAACCCGCTCAAGGCGAACATCGAGAAGTGCGTCTCCACGGACTCGAGGTACATCGGTTCGGGGCCCTCTCCACAAGGTGCTGACGCCGTGCCTCTACCCCGCACCCGCCTCGCCCAACCCGCTTACTCGGCCTGGGCGTCCTTTTCGATGGCCGCGGCGTCGGCCTTGAGCTGCTTGGCCTCGACCTTCTCCGCCTTCTTCATGGCGTGCTCGATCTTCGACTCCAGGTCAGACACCCCGACCACGATGAGCCCCGCGGTGCCGGCGTCGAGCGCCTCGCCCGCCTCCTTGAGGTCGCTGCGGCTCATGCCGGCGGCGGCGTGGCCGGCGACAGCGCCGATCAGGGCGCCACCGGCCGTGGTGCCGGCGACGAGGCCGGTGCCGATCGCGGCGGCGGGGAACAGGGCGATCACGAGGCCGGTGGCGAGGCCGACGCCGCCGCCGAGGACGCCGCCGACGCGGGTGGGCGTCTCGTGCTTCTTGACGATCTTGACCTTGCCATCCTCGCGCCGCTCGATGATGGCGGCGTCGTAGGCGTCGATGAGACCGAGCTCGACGTGGAGGTCCTTGACGGCCTCGTAGTCCGCCTTGGCGTCATCGAGGTCGGCGTAGACGCCGAGGTAGGCGAAGAAGGTGTCGACGGACATGGGTGCGCTCCTGGGGTGGGGGTGAACGGCGCGACTCTAGGCTCGCCCCCGTGACGGCTGCCGAAGCGATGGTTCCGATCCCCGGGGGCGATCTGCTCATGGGATCCGAGGCCTTCTACCCCGAGGAGCGGCCGGTCCACGCCGTGGCCGTTCAGCCGTTCGCCATCGATCGCCACCAGGTCACCCACGCCCAGTTCGCCGAGTTCGTCACCGCCACCGGCTACGTGACCGTGGCCGAGCGCCCCCTCGACCCGGCCGACTTCCCCGGCGCGCCGCTCGACGTGCTCGTCCCCGGCGGGCTGGTGTTCGTCCCACCGCCGGGGCCCGTCAGCCTCGACGACTGGACCCGTTGGTGGGCCTACGTGCCCGGTGCGTCGTGGCGGTCGCCGTACGGGCCCGATGCGGACCTCGGGCCGCTCGACGACCATCCCGTGACCCAGGTGGCCTTCGAAGATGCCGAGGCCTTCGCCGCCTGGCGGGGCGCGCGGCTGCCCACCGAGGCCGAGTGGGAGCTGGCGGCGCGCGGCGGGCTGGTCGGCGCCGAGTTCGCGTGGGGCGACGAGCCGTACCCCGATGGCCGGCAGCTGGCCAACACCTGGCAGGGGTCGTTCCCGTGGGAGAACACCGCCCTGGACGGCTTCGTGGCCACGGCACCGGTCGGGTCGTTCCCGGCCAACGGCTTCGGACTCCACGACATGGCCGGCAACGTGTGGGAGTGGACCACCGACTGGTGGACCGAGCGCCACGAGGCCGAGCCGGTGCGAGCCTGCTGCGCTCCGACGGTGGACCGGCAGGCCCGGTCAGTCGCCCCCGGCGAGGTGCACCCCCGGCGCGTCATCAAGGGCGGCTCCCACCTGTGCTCGCCGAACTACTGCCTGCGGTTCCGCCCTGCGGCCCGCTCCCCCGAAGCCGTCGACACCGCGACCTGCCACCTCGGCTTCCGCTGCGCCGCCGGCTGAGAGGCCGAGCATGTCTCAGGACCGTGGCAAGCGGGTACCGAACCGCATGGCCGATCCCTATGTGATCACGAGTCCGTGCATCGACACGAAGGACAAGGCCTGTGTAGATGTCTGCCCGGTCCAGTGCATCTACGAGCTCGTCGACGACCAGCTGGTGAGCCGAGACAGCCAAGACGGCGATGTCGCCAACACCCACCCCGCCCACGAGTCGCTGCGTTTCGTGTACGGGGACACGATGCTCTACATCAACCCCGACGAGTGCACGTCGTGCGACGCATGCATGCCCGAGTGCCCGGTCGACGCCATCTACCCAGGCGACAAGGTGCCCGAGGCCGAGCACGACTACGCGGACATCAACCGCTTCGTCTTCGCCGACATCTCCGGGTAGCGCTCGCTCCCCTGGAACCGCGCCGGTCGGTATGGCCGGTGCGCCGGCAGGGCAGTGACCCAGCGTGGACTGGTCGATCTCGCCTGAGGCCGTGGGCCGCATCCTGCTGGCGACCGCGCTGGGCCTCGCCATCGGCTTCGAGCGCGAGCGTGACGGGCACCCCGCCGGAACCCGGACCTTCGCCGCGGTGGCCGTGGGCGCCGCCCTCTTCGGCATCGTGTCGACGACCGGCTTCGACCAGTTCGTGGCCCCTCGGGCCGACACCAACATCCAGATCGATGTCACCCGGGTCGCGTCCCAGGTGGTGGTCGGCATCGGGTTCCTCGGGGCCGGGGTCATCTTCCGCCAGGGCGGGCAGGTCCAGCACCTCACCACCGCCGCCACGTTGTGGCTCACGGCGGCGGTCGGCTTGGCCGCCGGGGTGGGAGACGCCGGCGATGCCATCGTGGTCACCGTCGTCACGCTCCTGCTGCTCGCCGCTCTCCCGCCGGCGCTCCGCTGGCTGCTGAACGTGGGCCGCCGGCCCCGGCAGCGGCTCCGCTGCCGGCTCCGGGCCGGTGCGGGACCAGAGGACCTGCGGACCCTGATCGAGCAGGACGACACCCTCGAGATCCGGGCGTGGCAGATCGAACGCCACGATGGCGCCGTGGAGGTGCGCTGCGAGCTGCGGTCCGACGATGCCGAGCTGCTCGAGTCGGGCATCGACCGCTTGGTCGCCGAGCCGCTCGCCGACACCATCATGCGGGTCTGATGGGCGCGGTCACCGACCCGGTGGA
>CAZCVS010000020.1:2252-16578 GCA_964501845.1 uncultured Iamiaceae bacterium | reverse complement strand
CTCGGTGAGGTGGACGCCGTCGTCGAGGAACCAGTCGCGGTGGTCTTCGGAGGCCTTGTACCAGTCGATGACCCCGGCGTTGGTCAGGTCGGGGACGAGCTGGCTCACGAGGGCGTTGTTGCCCTTCTCCCACGAGCGCGGGACCCGGGCGTTGATGATCAGCACGCGGCGGCCCTCGGCGGCCGTGACGATGTTGCGGAGGTCCTCTGCGGTGACCGTGCCGTTGATGCCCACCTGGACCACCACGGTCAGCCCGAGGCGGCCCTCGGCCTTCAACTGGTCGATCACCGGCACGATCTCGGCCGCCTGGCGCGACACCGCGGCATCGACGTTGGCTCGCGCACCGAGCTCGGCCAGCACCACCGGAGCCGCCCCCACCATCACCGAATCCCCCACGAGGGTCACGGGGGCGTCCGGGGCGGGATCCACCACGAGCGTGGTGGTGGTCGACGCCGAGCCGTGGTCGCCTTCGACGGTGGTGGTCGCCGGCTCGCCACCGGGGACCGTGCCGCCCGGCTGATTGGCCAGCGCAGCCTGGCCCTCGGTCAGCGAGTCGACGATCACAGTGTTGGGCTGGTGCGGGAGCACCACGATGATCAGCGCCAGCGTGCAGCCGAGGGCGGAGCCGAGCGCGAGCAGGCGCGGGCCGGTCCGCACGCCCGACGGCTGGAGGAGCCGGCGCTTGATCCCCGCGAAGCTGGCATCGGGGGCGCGGGTGTGCCAGGGGCGCTCGACCAAGCGGTAGCAGAGCTCGGTCAACGCAATCGTGACGACCATCCGCACCACGAACACCGTCCCCCACGACCAGTCGGTGTCGAGGCGTGGGCGCAGCAGCACGAACACCGGCCAGTGCCAGAGGTAGAGCCCGTAGGAGCGGAGGCCGATGGCGACCATGGCCGAGCTGCCCAGCGCCCAGCGACTGCCGAGCCCGCCGTCGGGGTGGACGAGGCCGGCGACGACCAGCGTCGACAAGAGCGCGGTCAACAAGAACCCGCCGCGGTACATGAACGCGCCCTGGTCGTTCACCCAGTGCATCATCAACACGAGCAGGACGAGCGCGGCCGCGGCGACCGCGGTCACCTGCCGGCCGTGTGCGCCCGCCGGCCCGCGGCGGATCGCCCGAGGCCGCCAGAGCATCGCGAGGAGCGCGCCCATGAGCGGAGCCTGCAGGCGGGCGAAGGTGTCGAAGTACGGACGCGACGGGTCCCCACCCGGCTGGTAGAGGATCGCCATGTAGACGGCGGATGCCACAGTGGCGACGGCCAGGCCGCCGGCCACGACGATGACCCGGTCGCGGTACCGCTTCGCCAGGGCCACCAGGACGAGCGGCCACACCAGGTAGAACTGCAGCTCGATCGCCAACGACCAGAGGTGGCGCAGCAGCGGCGCCCGGGCGGCCTGCTCGAAGTACGAGCTCTTGGCGACGATGAGGTACCAGTTCATGGTGCCCGTGATCCCGGCGATCACCTGGGGCCGCAGCGTCGACAGCAGGTCCCGGAACCCGATGGCGACCACGAGCGTCACCACCACCATCATCGTGATCTGCGCCGGCTCGAGGCGACGGAACCGGGCCGCCCAGAAGCGCCGGAAGCCGAGGTTGCCGCGCTTCTCGAGACCGTCCATCACGATGGTGGTCACGAGGTAGCCGCTCAGCACGAAGAAGATGTCGACGCCGATGAAGCCGCCGCGGAACCACGTCACGTCAGCGTGGTAGAGCAGGACGCCGACCACCGCGATGGCGCGCAGCCCGTCGAGCCCGCCGATGCGTGCCCGAGCTTCAGTTGCGGGGAGTGGTGGGGCAGTGGTCGCGATCGTCACGGTGCTCCCAGCGAGGGTACCGAGCGTGCTGGATCAGCGCGTGCATCCACCGACGGTGGCTCCTCAGCCAGCGGCACCGGATCGCAGTGGCTCCAGCACGGTCATGTACGCGGCAAGGCGGTCGGCGACCTCGAAGCAGACCTCGGGGTCGCTGAGGTCAGGGTCCGCCCAGGTCTCCGACACCCGCTGCCAGCCGTCTCGGCCGAGGAACGCGCCGGCCTCCGCCTCCGGGCCCAGCTCGGCTCGCCACGCGGGCGCAGCCGCAAGGATCGCGACCATCGCCGCCTGGTTGGCGGCCGCCTTGGGGTGCTCGGCGTGGAAGCCGATCTCCACCGCCACCACCTCGGCACCGGGCACGTGCTTGGCCGAGATCACCTGAGCCTCGTAGTGCTCCCGAGGACAGGCGTCGACGTCGAACCAGGCCTTGATCCCCCAGTGCCGCGGCTGCGTTCTCAGGTCGCCGAGCTCGCCAGGCACCAGGGCGCGCAGTGCGTCTGCCACCTGGTCGAACAACTCAAGCTCCACGCCCCCAGTCTCGCGCCGCGCGACCGTTTCCGACCCGGCCGCTCAGCCCACCCGCGCGATCAGTCCACCAGGGCGATGACCCGGCCGGTGGTCGCGCGGTCGGCCATGGCCGTGATGGCGGCGGGCAGGTCCTCGAACCCGACGACCTCACCGACCACCGGACGCACCGCGCCCTGCTCCACCAGGGCCACGACCTCGCGCATGATGGCCGCTCCCTGCTGGCCCGACGCCAGGTTCCAGCCCATCGCCGACTTCACCAGCGACCGGAGCCCGTCGTCGGCGTACGCAAGGGTCACGCCGCAGAGGCGGATGTTGGCCATGAGTATCTGGCGGGGGACGATCCACGGCTCGTCGGCCACGGCCTTGTTCGAGGCGAACCCCATCATCAGGTAGCGGCCGTCGTAGCCGATGGCCTTCAGCGAGGCGTCGAAGAGGGCCTCGCCCACGTTGTCGAACACGACCTCGACCCCGCGCCCGTCGGTCTCCGCCAGCACGGCGTCGGCCAGTCCCGACTCGGCGAAGCCGTCCGCCCGCGAGTCCAGGACCACGTCGGCCCCGAGCTCCCGGCACACGACCCCCTTCTCCGGTCCCCCGGCCGTAGCGATGACCTTCGCCCCAAGATGCTTGGCCAGCTGGATCGCCGCGCTCCCGGACCCGCCGGCGGCGGCGTGGATCAGCACGGTCTCGTCCCGCTGGAGCTGGGCGCGGTCGACCAGGCCGAGCCAGGCCAGGTGGTACGGGAAGTAGAGCGCAGCCGCTCCGGGGAGCGGGATCGACTCGGGGACCTCGAACGCCGACACCGCGTTGCACACCGCGCGCTCGGCGTAGCCGCCGTGCGCCTGCATCGGCATCGCCGCCACCCGCCGGCCGAGCCACTCGTCGGCGGGCACGCCCTTGCCGCACGCCTCGACGACGCCGAAGACCTCCATGCCCGGGCTGTACGGGAGCTCGGGCTCGACCATCATGTTCCCGCCCTGGATCCGCTCCAGGTCGTTGAGGTTGAGCGGGATCGCCTGCACCCGCACAAGCACCTGACCCGGCCCCGGCTGGGGCACCTCGACCGTGTCGAGCTGGAGCGCTTCGAGCGGCGGCCCGTAGGCGTGGGTGCGCCAGGCCCGCATGGTCGCCGGCGCAGCCGGTCGGTCGTCGCTCATCGCTGTCCCCTTGTCAACCGCGGCACGCGGACGATAGCGGCGGTAGGTTCCGCCCGCAGGGGGACCGCTCGCGGCGCGGGTGGCCCAGACAGGGGCAGGGCATGACGAACGACCGTTTCCACCGTGAACGGCTGGTAGCCGAAGCAACGGCCGTCGCCGGGACCGACGACTTCGGCGAGCCGACCTGGCAGGAAGGGCTCGACGTCCTCCTCGACGGCTTCGCCAACGAGGCGCAGCTGCACGAGCTGGGCGTCGAGATCGCCGCCGGGGGCGTGACCGAGTACCTCGTCAACCGGGCCGGCATCACCGCGTGGCGGGCCACCCATCCTGAGGTGGCCGAAGGCACGGTGGCCCACCCGATCTTCATCGTGGGCCAGCCCCGCACCGGCACCACCATCCTCTACGACCTCCTCGCCCTCGACCCGGAGCTGCGGGCACCGCTCACCTGGGAGATCGACAAGCCGGTGCCCCCGCCGGAGACGGCCACCCGCGACACCGACCCCCGCATCGATGAGGTCGACGCGGTGCTGTCGATGGCCGACTCGCTCATCCCCGGCTTCACCTCCTTCCACCCCATGGGTGCCCGTCTGGCCCAGGAGTGCGTGCGGATCACCGGCGGCGACTTCCGCAGCATGATCTTCCCCTGCCAGTACCGGGTGCGGACCTATGACCGCTGGCTGCTCCACGAGGCCGACCTCGCCCCCGCCTACCGCTGGCACCGGCAGTACCTCCAGCACCTCCAGTCCGCCGACCCGGCCCCGCAGTGGCTGCTCAAGTCGCCGGCGCACCTGTGGGACCTCGACGCGCTGATGGCCGAGTACCCCGACGCCGTGATCGTGCAGACCCACCGCGACCCGCTCAAGGTCATCACCTCGGTCAGCGCCCTCTCCGCCCACCTCCGGCGGATGACCAGCGACGACATCGACCTCCACGAGATCAGTGCCGACTACGCCGAGGACATCTTCTGCGGCCTCGACCGGGGCATGGACGCTCGGGCCCGCGGCGTGATCCCGCCCGAGCGCATCGTCGACGTCCACTTCCAGGACTTCGTCGCCGATCCCATCGAGACCGTCCGTGAGATCTACGTCGCCCTCGGCCGCGACCTCGACGAGCTGACCGAGAAGCGCATGCGGGCGTTCCTCGCCGAGCACCCCGGCGACGGCGGAGGCGGCGGCACCCGCTACCGCTTCGCCGACACCGGCCTCGAAGAAGGCCCCCTCCGCGAGCGCGCCGCCGAGTACCAGTCCGCCATGGGTGTCGCCTCCGAGCCCATCGCCTGACACCAGACTCGGACCGGGCTCGAGCACTTCGTCCCCGCCACGCTTCCTCGGCGGCTGCTGACCCCGACCGCCCGCGCCGATCGCATCCGAACCCGCGCCTCAGCAGAGGGTGGGTTGTTCGATGTGGATGCCCTTGGCGGCGAGCTGGTTGCTGACGCGGGTTTCGAGCTGGTGGTGTTCGTGGTCGGTGAGGGGGCGCCGGTCCATGAGGTCGTTGAGGGCCTGTCCGGTGGGGAGCTCGTCGCGTCCGGGTGCCGGTGGGTTGCCGGTGTCTCGGTTGAGGGGGTTGTCGGGGTGGCCGGGTGGGAGGAGGCGTCGTGGTCCGCGTCCGGGTTCGAGGTGGTGGCCGCGGTGGGTCTTGAGCCGGTGGCAGTCGGGGCAGAGGGGGTCTTGGTTGTCGAGCTTGGTGACGGGGTCATCCGCGTACGGGGTGCGGTGGTCGATCTGGATGGCGACGGTGCGGTTGCAGGCGATGTTCGAGCAGCGCAGCCCACCGGCTTCGATGGCGGTGCGCTGGGCGGCGTTGAGGCCGCGGCCGTGGTGCGCAACGGTGACGACGTCGCGGCCCTTCTTGACGACGACGGCGAGGAACGGGTCCCCGGCGAGGATGTCGCGGACGGCTTGGACCGACACCGGTCCGATCCCGGCGATCTCACAGGTCTCGCCGGCGACGCTGTGGCCGCGCAGCAGGGCGGTGTGGTCGACGTTCACGATCACTTTCACGTTGTCGCCGCCGGGGACCTTGGCGGGGAGGGGGGCGGCCTGGTCGGGGTCCCAAGGCGGCGACCACGTCGGCTGTGGTTGCGGCGGTGAGCCGGTCGGTGACCCGCTGGCGGGCCCGTCTGGGGGTGGGGTGCTCGGCGGTGGCCCGCCGGGCGGCGCTGCGGACTCCGGATCCGGTGGACCTGACACTGGGGAGTCCGCGTTCGCGGGCGTTGGCGTCTGGTCAGCGTCGCCGGGTGCCGGCGGCTCGCCGGAAGCTTCTTGGGTCTCCGGGCCGGGTCTCCGCCCGGAGGCTGCGCCGGCTCGGGCGGGCGCTCCGCCGCTGCCGGTGGAGGATGCTGCTGGCGCTGCCTCCGGTTGGGGCGCTGTCTCCGGCTCGGGCGGAGTGCTGCCCCGGGTGGCGGTGGCGAGCTGTGCGTAGAAGGCGAGCATGAGCATGAAGGCGTCGTAGCGGCGGTTCTCATACGTGTCGCGGCGGCCTTCGCGGCGGTGCTGGCGGAACACGATCTCCTCGAACGGGCGGATGAGGGCTTCGAAGCGGGCGGCGTCCATGCCCGGCCCGTAGATCCGCGCCCAGAACGCACCTTCCGCGTTGGTGCCGGTGCGCAGCGACCGCTGCTGGCGGATCCGACGCTCACGGGCCGCTGAATCGGTAGCGGCGGCTTTGCGCTTGGCCGCCTCCTCGCTCAGGTTCTGGTTGGTGTCGCGGGCCGCGCAGCCCAGCAGGTCCTCCTCCGCATCGGGATCGGCGGTGGCGGCGTCGGTGACGGCATCGGCCTGGTCCGGCGACAGGTCGCCGCGCTTCATGGCCTCTTTGGTCTTGTCGAGCCCCTCGGCCTTCTTCGCGGTGCCCAACAGCCGGTGGGCCTCGCGCACCGACACCCCGGCCTTCGCGGCGAGCCAGTCCGCCGCACTCTTGTACCCCTGGCCCTGCCACGCGTTCGTGCGGGCCACCCGAAGAGCCACGAACATCAGCGTCGAGCTGAGCGCCTTGTCCGCCACCGCCAGATCCTCGACCGCCGCCGCGGCCTGGGCACCGGTCATCAAATCAGGGTCGATGCTGCCCGCCAGGTGGAGGGTGTGGGTTCGCAGCTCCGACGTCACCGTCATGACCGACACAGTATCCGAACACGTGTTCGGACACAAGAGGTTCCGAAAGAAATCGAGAATGTCCGAATTTAGGCGCCGGCAAGACCAGCCAGGTGATCGAGCGAGTCGTTCAGATGGTCGGCGGGGAGCGGAGGAAGTCCAGGACTTGGCGGGCGTCAGGGGTCGCACCGGACCAGTCGTAGGTCAGGGTGACCGCGGCCTGCTCAGGTCCGTCGGCCGTGAGGTCGTAGCGCCAGATCCAGCCGCCGAACGACAGGTCGCCGCTCTCGGCCGACTCCACGCCGGGCTTCAACCGATCAGACCGGGCGGCCCCGCAGCACGATCTCGCCGGTGGCCTGGTCGGCGATGGCGATCTCGGTCACCGACGAGCGCAGCGCGGTGCCGTTGAACCGGCACACCATCGGCACAGCCACGGAGCGGAAGCCGCCGGCCGACACCGATCCATCGGACGTCGCGTAGGTCACCGAGTAGTCCCGTTCGGCCGGCAGGCCGCTCACGTCGAGCAGCAGCTCCATCCCCCAGGTGTGGTCGATCGTCCGACCCTCGACGGTGGCGCCCGCGGGAACTGCGGAGAACTCGACCGGGCGCGTGGGCGGTGCTGCGGTCTCGTCCCCCTCCGAGGATGAGGAGGAGGTCGCGGCGACGGTGCCGGCGATCCCCGCCGCGGCGCCGACCGCCGCAGCGATGGAACCCACGAGCACGGTGCGCCGCGACGCGGTCGGCCCCCGACGAGGTCCAGGCGAGGCCGCGGCGGCCTGGGCGCGCACGGCGGCCAGGCCCTCGACCGGGAGGGGGCGGTCGGGGGGCGCGAGGGCGTCGCCGAGGGCGCCGAGCAGTTCGTCGTCGTTCACGTCACCTCCTCCAGGAAGGTTCGCAGGCGGGCCAGGGCCCGGGACTGCGCCATGCGGACCGCGCCGGCCCGCTTGCCCAGCACCTCGGCCACCTCCTCCGCACCGAGTCCGGCAGTCACCCGCAGCTCCAGGAGGTCGCGCTCGTCGGGCTCGAGCCGGGCGAAGGCGGCCACCAGCCGGCACCGCTCCTCGTGGTGGAGCACCTGATCGAGGGGGCCGTCGTCGCCCGGCGAGACCAATGCCGGTCCGAGGTCCGCCCACTGGGCGTCGCGTTGCCGGCTCCGCCACCGTTCCCGTAGGACGTTGTGGCAGATGCCGAACAGCCAGCCGTCGATGCCGGCATCGCCCGGGAGGTACCGGTCGCCGCCGGCGATCGCCCGGGCCATGACCTCGGCGACCACGTCGTCGGCCTCGTGGTCGTCGGCGAGGCGGCGCCGGCTGTAGGCGAACAGCTTCGGGTAGGTCCGCCGGTAGACGTCCTCCCAGAGTTGCTCGTCACTGCCGATGGTCCCCGTCATCACGAGGAGTTCGGTACGGAACCGAACCGCGGATGACGGGGACCAGGTCAGCACGGGGCTACTTGATGGCCAGGCCCTGGAGCCCGGCGGGCAGGTCGCCCACCTTGACCGCAGCGCCCGACGCCAGATCGACCCGGTAGAGGCCGGGAGCACCGGCCACCGTCATCACGGCGTAGGCGGTCTGGCCGGGGCCGCCGGAGACGTCGAAGCCGTCGACGCCCGTGGCGTCCACGCCGAGCGGCCCGATGGTGGCCAGGTCGCCCGCGTTGGCCGGGTTCTGGCGGACGAGCACGTCCCCGTTCACCTCGAGATCGAACAGCGCGGTGGCCGCCGGTAGCGTCGGCGTCCGGTTGCTGTTGGTGTACGCCGCGCCGGTCACGTTGGGGGTGGTTCCCGCTCCGGGGTCGCCGGCGACGTACTGGATCGTGCCCGGGAGCCCGGTGTTGGGCGGGCCCTCGCCGTCGATCACCCCGTTGGTCTGGAGGCGGTAGTTCCGGTTGCCGACGGTGATGCGGATGCGGTCTGCGGCCGGGTTGAAGTCGAAGCCCACACCCTGGGAGAGATCCAGCTCACCGAAGCCGACCGTGGGGCCGAACGCGTTGGCCTTGGTCACCGTGGCGACGGCGGGGGCGGACGTGTCGACCGTGTAGAGCTGCCCGTCGCTGCCGAGGGCGAAGAGCTGGCCGGTCGACGGCCGCACGTCCATGGCGACGATCGAGGTGCCGACGTTCTGCCCGGCGAACACCTGCGTGGCGGTGACCGCGGTGTCGGTCGTCGTGAACGACACCAGCGAGAGGCCGTCGGACGAGAGGCCGAACGCGGCTTCGGTCGGAACGACCGCTTCGGCCCCGACCACGCCCAGGCCGATGATCGTCGGGCCGTCGAGGCGCTCCAGGAGCTTGGGCTCCCCGTTCCCGAGGTTGACCACGTAGAGGCCCTGGCCGGCCTCGGTGGTCAGCACCGCGTAGGCCGCCTTCGTGCCGTCGGGCGACACGTCGAAGCCTCCGACGCCGGTGGCGTCGAGCAGGAGCGAGCCGATCGTCAGCAGCGTGCCGTCGTTGGCCGGGTTCTGGCGGACGACGGCGTCGGTGCCCGAGTCGATGTCGAACAGCGCGGTGGCCGTCGGCAGCGGAAGGCCCCGGCTGCTCTCGGTGTAGGCGGCGCCGCTGGCCTGCGGGGTCACCCCTTCGTTGGGGTCACCCGCCGCGTAGGCCAGCGGACCGGGCGTGCCCGACATGGCCGGGCCCTCGCCGACGACCGCGCCGGTGGTGGCGTTGAGCCGGTAGTTCCGGTCAGCCGTGACGACGCGGAGGGCGTCGGCCGCCGGGTTGAAGTCGAAGCCCACGCCGGCCGAGGCGTCGAACGATGCGATCGGCGGGCCGACCTTGTCCGCGGTTCCCGTGCTGAGGTTGACGGCGTAGAGCTGCCCGTTGGAACCGAGGCCGTAGAGCACCCCGGTCGAGGGGCGGACGTCGATGCCGACGAGCGTGGATGCGGCGTCGACGCCGATGACGGACCGGGTGACGTCGGGCGAGCCCGGCGTGCGGATCACCAGGGAGTTGGCGTCGGTCAGCAGCACGACCTGCTCGGCGGCGGGCACGCGCCCGGCGAGGCGGGCGTACTCCGTGCCGCCGGAGATGGTGGTGATGACCCGCTCCTCCGAGGTGCCGGTCGCCAGCTTGTTCATCCAGTACGCCAGGCCGCTCGGGTCCGGCGCTCGGTCGAGGTAGGTGCCGAAGATCAGCCGGACCCGGAGGCGCCGGCCCTCGCTGCTGGCTTGGAACGTGTTGGCCAGCTGCGTCCGGGTCGTACCCGCCTCCAGGCGCCGGAGCCAGTACGCCCGGCCCGGGGCGTCGGCGGTGCGGCCGAAGAGGTCCTGGAACGCGGCGTCCACGAAGCCCTCGTTGGTGCCGCCCTGGAGCCGGAAGTACTCGTTCGAGCCGACCAGGAACGAGCGCAGGTTGGCCCGGGTCGAGCCCCGCTCGAGCTTGCCGATGTAGAAGGCGCGCCCGACGGGATCGACCGGGCGGTCGAGCAGGCGGGCGAACTCGCTGTCGACGAACGCACCGCGGCCCTCCGTTGACTGGAGGAGGTTCCAGAGCCACACGGCCTGGCTCTCGCCCGACGCGAGGTCGGCCACGGCAGCGTCGACATCGGCCTGGGCCGGGTCCGCGTCGCGCACGACGTCGACGTAGGCCTGGCGGACGAAGCGCTCGGCCGCGCTCACCGGTTCGGCGGCGACCGGCGAGGCCGGGAGGGTCAGCCCGCCGACGAGCGAACCGGCCAGGACAGCGGTGGCCACCAGCGCAGAGCGCCGACGGAGGGGACGAGGGGTGGTGGGGGTCATACCCCTTCATGACGCTCGCCCCGTCCGCGTCACCAGATACCCGCGGGTTTCCTGCGCTCCCGGTTCCTCGCAGGCCGTGGGCCGCGCGGCTCATCTTGGGCGGCGCCGGACCCTCGCGCCTTCAGGTCGGTGAGAGGGCGGCCGATGGGGGAGGGTGAACCGGGCCGAGCCGACCGCGCAACCGACCGCTGAGGATCCGCCCGAGCTCTCGAAGCGCACGATCGTCGCCTCGGTGGTACGGCGCGGCGGCCCGAAGCTGCTCGAGGCCTCGTTCATCCCGAGCGCCCTCTTCTACACGGCCCTCACCCTCGGCAGCCTGGGGGCGGCCTACGTGGTCGCCATCGGCTGGACGTACAGCTGCCTGGCCCGGCGCCTGGTCCGCCGCCAGGAGGTCACCGGCGTGCTGGTGCTCGCCTCGGTGGGCATCACCATCCGCACCGCGCTGGCCGTGGCCAGCGGCAGCACGTTCGTCTACTTCGCCCAGCCGATCATCGGCACCGTGATCACCGGAGGCGTCTTCCTCGGATCGATCGCCATCGGCCGGCCGCTCATCGCCAAGCTCGCCCACGACTTCTGGCCGATCACCGAGGAGCAGGCCGCGATCCCCCGGGTGCGCCGGCTGATGACAGGTCTCACGGTCCTGTGGGCCGGCGTGAACCTGGCAACCGCGTCGATGACCTTCCTCCTGCTGATCTCGCTGGACCTGACCACCTTCTTGGCCCTCAAGCAGATCACCGGGCTGGCCATCACGCTGACGGCCATCGCCATCACCATCGTGTGGTCGCACCGCACCGCCTGCCACGAGGGCATCATCGCCCCGAGCCAGCGTCGGACCGCCCGGGCCGTCTCGGTCGACGAGGTTCCCGCCGTGGCGACACCTGCGCTGCTCCCCCTCGTCGCCTGACGGGAGTGATCGGCGGGAGGCACCCGTACCGTGGAGCGATGCGCCTGATCCTCGTCCGCCACGGTGAGGCCCACGCCGGGTTCCACGGCCCCATCGCCGGCCCCACCGGGTGCGCCGGTCTCACGCCCTTCGGCCGCCGCCAGGCCGAGGCGCTCCGCGACGACCTCTCGACCTCGGGTCGGGTGGAGGCCGATGCCCTCATCGCCAGCCGGGTCCCCCGGGCCATCGAGACCGCCGAGATCATCGCCCCGGGCCTGGGCCTGGAGATCTCCAGCTACGACTGCGACCTGTGCGAGGTCCACACGGGCGAAGCCGACGGTCTCGACTGGTCTGAGTACTCGACGACGTACGAGACCTTCGACATGGAGGCCGAGCCCGACCGGCCCTTCGCGCCCGGCGGCGACAGCCTCAACAGCTTCCACCAGCGGGTGCGGGGGGCGCTCGACCGGCTCGCGAAGCAGTACGAGGGCAAGACCGTCGTCGCCGTCTGCCACGCCGGCGTGATCATGGCCTCGCTCCGCGTCGTATTCGACATCCCCCGCCCCGGGACCGGTGCCCAGCTGCGTCCGTCGAACACCGGGATGACGGAGTGGAACCACGACGAGCTCGTCGACCGGTGGATGCTGCACTCGTTCAACGAGGCCGGCCACCTGCTCGAGCTGGTCGACGACTGACCGCAGCACCGCCCCACGGCTCGTCGCTGCCAGGAGTGGGTACCGGCCGCCATGACCGACGACCACCCCTTCTCGCTCAGCACGGCCCGCCGGGCCGCCGACCGCGACGACCTCGCCACCTGGGTGGCCGAGTTCCTCGCCAGCCCCGGCAGCGACAACGCCGCGCTGGCGGAGATCCTCTCCGAGCGCCCCGACACCTGGATCGGTCCGGTCCAGCTCCCCCTCGATCAGCTCAACCGCCTGGCGGGGCCTCCCGGCGCGCCGGTGCTCGAGACGGTGGCCGAGGAGGAGTGGCGCGACGACGTCGAGGATCTGAAGGAGCGCGTCGAAGACGGGTGGGAGCCACCGCCGCTGATCGTGACGTGCCGCGACGACCAGTTCCTGGGTCGAGGACGGCAACCACCGCATCGAGGGCCTCCGCCGCGCCGGGGTCGACGAGGCCTGGTCCATCGTCAACTTCACCGACGCCGCCGAGCGGGACCGCTTCGAGGCGGCGGGTCAGCCGTAGGCCGACCCGCCGCCCCTTCGATCAGGTGATCAACGGAGTGATCGACCGCTGATCAACCAGTGATCAGCGGAGGTCGAAGCGGTCGTTCTCCATGACCTTGGTCCACGCCTCGACGAACTCGGACACGAAGCGGTCGCCCCCGTCGGTCGCGGCGTAGACCTCGGCGAGGGCCCGCAGCTCCGAGTTGGCCCCGAAGATGAGGTCGACCCGGGTCGCCGTCCACTTGGCGGCACCGGACGCACGGTCGCGGCCGGCGTAGGTGTCGTTGAGCTCCGAGGTGGGCTCCCACGTGGTTCCCATGTCCAGGAGGTTGACGAAGAAGTCGTTCGTCAACGCTCCCGGCCGGTCGGTGAGCACGCCGTGCTGCGCATCGCCGGCGTTGGCACCGATGACCCGCAACCCACCCAACAGGACGGTCATCTCCGGAGCGGTGAGCCCCAGCATGAACGCCTTGTCGACCAGCAGGTGCTCGGCCGCCAGGTCGGCACCCTTCTGGAGGTAGTTGCGGAACCCGTCGGCCTTCGGCTCCAGGTAGGACATCGACTCGACGTCGGTCTGGTCCTGGCTGGCGTCGGTGCGGCCGGGACGGAACGGCACGGTCACGTCGTGGCCGGCATCGGCGGCGGCCTTCTCGACCCCGGCCCCGCCGGCCAGCACGATCAGGTCGGCCAGCGACACCTTCTTGCCGCCGGACTGGGCGTCGTTGAACTCCTGCTGGATGCTCTCCAGGGCGGAGACCACGCGGGCCACCCCGGACACGACGTTCACATCCCACTCGGCCTGCGGCGAGAGCCGGATCCGAGCGCCGTTGGCGCCGCCGCGCATGTCCGTGCCCCGGTAGGTCGAGGCCGAGGCCCAGGCGGTGGAGACCAGCTGCGAGACGGTGAGACCCGAGTCGAGCACCTTGGCCTTGAGGGCCGCGGCGTCGGCGTCATCGATCAGCTCGTGGTCGACGGCCGGCACCGGGTCCTGCCAGAGCAGCTCCTCGTCGGGCACCCAGGGGCCGAGGTAGCGGTCGATCGGGCCCATGTCGCGGTGCAGGAGCTTGTACCAGGCCCGGGTGAACGCATCGGCGAGCTGGTCGGGGTTCTCGTAGAAGCGCTGCGAGATCTCCTTGTAGACCGGATCCGTCTTGAGCGCGATGTCGGCCGTGTTCATGATCGGCGACTCCATCTTCGACGGATCGTGCGCCGAGGGCACCGTGGTGCGGGCGGCCTCGTCCACGGGACGCCACTGGTTGGCGCCGCCGGGGCCCTTGAAGACCTCCCACTCGTAGCCGAGGAGGTTCTCGAAGAAGCCGTTGTCCCAGACGGTGGGGTTGTTGGTCCACGGCCCTTCGATGCCGCTGGAGATGGTGTCGTTGCCGTGGCCGGTGCCGTAGGTGCTCTTCCACCCGAGGCCCTGCTGCTCGAGCGGTGCCCCTTCGGGCTCGGGACCGACGTAGGTGTCGGCGTCGGCGGCACCGTGCATCTTGCCGAAGGTGTGGCCGCCGGCGATGAGCGCCACCGTCTCTTCGTCGTTCATGGCCATGCGGCCGAACGTCTCGCGGATGTCACGAGCCGACGCCATCGGGTCGGGGTTGCCGTTGGGACCCTCGGGGTTGACGTAGATCAGGCCCATCTGGACGGCACCGAGCGGGTTGTCCAGCTCCCGGTCGCCCGAGTAGCGCTCGTCGCCGAGCCACACATCCTCGGGACCCCAGTAGATGTCGTCTTCGGGCGACCAGATGTCGGGGCGACCGAAGCCGAAGCCGAAGGTCTTGAGGCCCATGGTCTCGATGGCGCGGTTGCCGGCGAGGACCAACAGGTCGGCCCAGGAGATCGCCTGGCCGTACTTCTGCTTGATGGGCCAGAGGAGGCGCCGGGCCGACCTGTTGGTCCTCGCCGGCAACCGCGCCATCGAGACCATGGGCCT
>CAZCVS010000020.1:0-2242 GCA_964501845.1 uncultured Iamiaceae bacterium | reverse complement strand
GGAGGCGCCGGGCCTTGTCGAGGCTGACGTTGTCGGGCCAGCTGTTCAGCGGGGTGAACCGCTGGGCACCGGTGCCACCGCCGCCCCTGCCGTCGTAGACGCGGTAGGTGCCGGCCGCGTGCCAGCTCATGCGGATGAAGAACGCGCCGTAGTGGCCGTAGTCCGCGGGCCACCAGTCCTGGGAGTCGGTCATCAGCGCGTCGACGTCGGCCGTGAGGGCGTCGACGTCGAGGCCGCTGAAGGCCTGGGTGTAGTCGAAGTCGGCACCGAGGGGGTCGGCGTCGGGGTGGTTCTGGCGCAGGACCCGCAGGTTCAGCTGGTCGGGCCACCAGTGCTGGTTGGCGGTCTCACCGACGGCCTGGTGCCCGGCGTGCATGACCGGACAGCCCGCCGCAGACGGCTCGTCACTGGTGGTGACGGTGCCGTGCTCGTTGTCGATGTCGTGCTCATCGTCGAAGCGGTGCTCCTCGACGGTGTCGCGCTCGTCGTTGCTCATCGGTTCCCCTTGCTTGTTGGTTGGAGGTTGGCTTGCTGGTGTTCAGGTGGTGGCGGCTGCCTCCTGGCAGCGGGGGCAGCGGCCCCAGAAGATGACCTCCGCCTCGTCGATCAGGTAGCCCTGACCATCGGCGGCGTGGAGGCACGGCACGTCTCCGACGGCGCAGTCGACATCGACGACGCCATCGCAGCTTCGGCACACGAGGTGGTGGTGGTTGTCGCCGACCCGCTGCTCGTACCGGGCCGACGACCCCGCCGGCTGGATGCGGCGCAGGACGCCCTTCTCGACGAGGACCCCGAGCGAGTCGTACACGGCTTGGCGGGAGATCGTGCCGATCTCCGCCCGGACCGACGAGGCGATGGTGTCCGCGGTGGCGTGCGGCTGCGCCCCGACCGCTCGGAGGACGGCGAGGCGCTGCGCGGTGACCTGGAGCCCGTGCTGGCGCAGCAGTTCGGTGGGTTCGACGGGTGGGACCAGGCTCACGCACCCATCGTCTGCGCGATTCTGGACTCTGTCAAGGATTGATCGGATGCCGATATCGGCGCACGAGCGCGCCGAGGACCACGACCGCTCCCACCGCCAACGACGGCTGTGCGATCGCCGCGAAGCGGGGGTTGCCGTAGCCCAGCGCCGCGCTCACGGCGACGGCCACGACCGGCACCGCCAGCACGAGCGCCCGAGCCCCGCGCCGGCGGACCAAGCCCACCAACCCGGCGACGCCAACCAGCGCCAGCACCGCCTCGAGAGGGCGGGTGCGGACCTGCCAGCCGTAGTGGCGGGACTCGTCGGCGTCGCGCCGCGCCAGATCGCGCGGATCCCACCACGACCAGACCCGGGCCTCACGGGCTGCGACCACCACCGGGATGCGACTCGTGTCGTCGGCGATCTGGTGTCGCGCCGCGGCCTCGTAGGCGTCGACGAGCTCGCCCTCGCTGATACTGGCGGCCGCCAGCTCTTCCTCGCTCATCGCACCGGGGCGCGCCGCCACCACGCAGTCGTAGTCCCAGCTGCCGAGGTCGGGCCCGTGGTAGGTGCCGGGGCAGTTGGCGCCAGCCAGGGCGCTGCCGGGCGACAGGGTCGAGACAGCGAACACGTCGACGGCCCGCTCGTTGCGGACCATCCAGGGGACCACGACCACGACGATGCCGACCCCCACAGCGGCCCCGAACCCCAGCAGCCGGCGCCAGCCCAACCGGAGCGAGAACACGAGCCACGCGACCAGCAGGACGGAGAAGAACATCAGGTCCTGGCGGGTCAAGATGCCGACGCCGAGCACCAGGCCGAGCGCACCGGAGCGAGTCAGCCACCGAGCCCCTGACGCGGCATCGCCCTCGAGCGCCCGATCGAGGATCCCCAGCGCGAGGACCTGCGCGCCCAGCACCAACGGCACCGTGAGGTTCTCCGACATCGCCGAGCCGTCGACGGCGATCAGGCCGGGGTGGGCGGCGACGAGCCCTGCCGCGACGAGGGCGGCGCCGTCGCCCACCAACCGCCGGGCGAGCAGGGCCACCAGCACGATGGTGAGGACGGCGGGCACCAGTCCCGAGAGGCGGACCGTGGTGGGGCTCTCGCCGATCACGGTTTGCCAGAGCGCCTGGTAGGCGGGATAGGCCGGCGGGAACGCCGCCGTGGGGACCAGTTCGCCGCTGAACCAGGACGTGGGGGTCACGTAGCCCACGCCGTCGCGGATCGCTCCCCCCTGGAGCTGGTACCAGATCGAGTCCTGGCCCGACGGCGTGTCGACCA
>CAZCVS010000019.1:0-16864 GCA_964501845.1 uncultured Iamiaceae bacterium | reverse complement strand
CCCGCTTCGACATCGCATCCCCTTGTGTTCGATGAGCACGGCGACCCTATGGCCTGGGAGACCTGGATCAGCGATCGCTCGCAGGGGCCGGCGGCGCCGGATCAGCGGATCTGGTGGACCGGCGGCTGGTCGCCCCAGGCCCGAGCCACCTCGGACCACTTGGCGACTCCAGGGACCGCCCCGTCCTCCCGTGCTCGCTCCATCACGGTCCGGCCTCCTGGGCCGCTGCCTGGCGACGCTCGGCCAGCAGCTCCCCGACGAGATCGAGGCCGGCGAGGTCAGCTCGCACCGTCACCTTCGCCTGTTCGCGCGTGAGCATCAGGACGCCCCCGTCCATCTGGACCAGCACGAGCGGCGAGCCCGCCGTCAGTCCCGCTCGGTCCCGCAGCTCCGACGGTACGACGAGCCGCCCTCGATCTCCCATCGTCACGGCATAGGTCCCACTCATGAGATCACGGTATCACTGGTGATTTCAGGTGGATCTTCGGCACTCTGAGGTGGGTGAGCGTCAGGAAGGAGGGAGTAGGCCGCGGTGCGATTCGACCGCGCCCGGAAAGACCTCGAGCTCGATAATGCCGTCGTCGCCGATCGACAAGACGTGGGCGACCCTCGGTTCGGCGTCGTCGTCGCCCACCACCGCGTAGGCGCCGGCCACCGGGTGGTAGCCGGTCCGGGCATCGATGACGCGGGTCAGGAGGCGCCGATCGTTCGTCATATCCATGAAATCAACAGCCAGATCAACCATCGCGGTCACGACACACCTCCTTCGTCGGTCACGAGGCTATCCCCCCTCTGACACGGGAACCTGCCCTGACCTGCGAAAACGGACCTCCCCGGTCCACGCGGCAGGCCACACGGCGGCCTCCGGCTCAGACGGTGCGGACCTCGACCTGGGGCAGGTCTTCGAACCCGCCCAGGTCCGTGGTGACGACGAGGCGGCCGGTGGCCCGGGCTGTGGCGGCGATGATCAGGTCGTGCGCCCCTCGGGGTCGACCCGAGCGCCGGACGGCCACGAGGAGGTCGCGATGTGCGTGGGCGATGTCGAGGTCGTAGGGGACGATGGGGAGGGTGGCGGTCAGCTCGTCGAGGAAGGCTCGGCGCCGGGCCTTGCGCTTGCCGGTGGCGATGTCGATCCCGACGCCGAGCTCGGCGGCGGTGATCGCCGCGAGCGCCGGTTCGTCGTCGTCACCGATCAGGTCATCGAGGTCGACGGTGGCGCTCTCGGCGTCGACGAGGACGCTGGTGTCGAGCAGGATGCGGCTCAATAGCGGTCCTCCTGCACCAGGTGTCCGCGAAGCTCGGCGACCTCCGCGGCCCATGCGGCGTCGGGCCGGTGGCGCCGCAGCAGATCCTTGACCTGCGCGCCAGTCGCGGCGGTCGACGGTTCCAGCGTGGCGATGGCACGGCCCCGACGCACGATGGTGTAGCGCTCGCCGCGGTGCTCGACCCCGTCGAGCAGGTCCGCGAACCGTCGAGACGCCTCGGTGGCAGACACTTCCGGCATGAGGATCAGATTATCTGATCTTTGGACGGCCGCCGTTCATGTCAGCTCCTCGAACGCTGATGGCGGAGCGGAAGCGGCGACCGCTTGGACGAGGCGGAGGAACGCGTCAGCGCGACAGTGCGCCCGGCTGCGACCCAGGTTGGAGGCGGAGACCACGGTCTCCGCATCTTCGAGGAGGACCTCTGCCTCCGCTCGATGCAGCGCACGTGCGATCGGATCCGCCTCCTCCGCCGGCAGCATCAGAGGCTCCGGGACCGACCCGTCGGATCGGGCGCGGGCAACTCGATGGAGACGGATGAAGCCAGGGAGTAGATCCTCGATCCTCTCGCCGTACACCTGTAGGTCCTCGGTGGCCATGGCCCGAACCTACGGAGGGAGTCTGACAACGAAGCGCCCACCTTGACTCCGCCCACAAGCTGGGGTCGATCGCCTGCTCCCTGAGCGCGCGTCCAGAACGCGGTTCGGCGGGGCGGGCACATCAGCGGTTGCGCGGCGCACTTGGGCCGCTCGACCGTCCCTCCGGGGACTCTGCGCGGCAAGCTACCGATCTTCCCCGCGCAGACCGGGCGTCAACGCTGCATAGTCATCGTCGTCGAGTGGGACGCAGAGACCCGTAGAGTCCGATTCGTGGGCGAGATTCAGGAGGGCATTTATGAGCGGCTGATCACGGCTGGCGTCGATGCTGCGCTCGCCAAGGTAGCCACCGAGATGGTCGCCCGAGAGCGATTGGACCCAGCCGACGCCGACGTTCTGCTGGCTCGCCACATCGCCGATCTCGCTGGGCGGGCCATCCGAGCGCTTCCAGGCCATGTCGGCGGAGACGATCGACCGCTTGTTGACCGACAGATCGCACTCACGAATCTCATCTCCCAATGCATCCTTGATGCGGCTCCATCAGTCGTCACGGACGAGGACTTGGTGACGGCTCCCGATCGCCTGACCGAGATCCTCGAGCCGACCGGAACGCCAGCTGCACCAAGACCCAAGGACCGACCGACCGTGCCGCTGTCATCGAGCGCGCTTCTTGTCAACGGTCGTGATCAACCCCGAATCGGCTCGGAGGTCCAGAAGGAGCTCGCGTCAGCTGACCGGGTGGACCTGCTGTGCGCGTTCGTGATGTGGCATGGCCTTCGGGTCATCGAAGAACAGATCGCTGAGCTCGTCCGACGCCGCCGGGCTGCCGGCGAGCCTGCTCCTCCGCTCCGCGTCATCACCACCACGTACGTGGGTGCGACCGAGCGCCGCGCCCTCGACCGGCTCGTCGAGCTCGGCGCGGAGGTCAAGGTCTCCTATGAGACACGCATGACTCGACTCCACGCCAAGGCCTGGCTGTTCCACCGAGACAGCGGCTACTCCACGGCGTATGTCGGATCGTCGAATCTCTCGAAGGCCGCGCTTCTCGATGGGCTCGAGTGGAACGTCCGTCTGGCCCAGGCAGACCAGCCGCACCTCCTGGACACCTTCCGCGCGACCTTCGAGGAGTACTGGCAAGACCCAGCGTTCGAGCGCTACGACCCCGCCGACGCCGAGCACCGCGCCCGTCTCGACGACGCGTTGACCGCCGAACGTGGAGGGCCCACCGATCTTCCGATCATGTTGACCTCGTTCGATGTGCGGCCCTGGGGCTACCAGCGAGAAATCCTCGACGAACTCTCAGCCGAACGGGAGATCCACGATCGGCACCGGAACCTCGTCGTAATGGCGACGGGCACCGGCAAGACGGTTGTGGCTGGCCTCGACTACCGAAGGCTTCACGAGGCAGCTGAGGTTGACTCGATTCTCTTCGTCGCACACCGCGATGAGATCCTTCGCCAAAGCCAGGCCACGTTCCGACACATCCTTCGAGACGGATCGTTCGGTGAGCGGTTCGTAGGAGGTGAACGCCCAAGCGAATGGCGACATGTGTTCGCCTCCGTGCAATCGCTCGCCCAGCTCGATCTCGATCAGATCGCTCCCGACCAATTCGACATGGTGATCGTCGACGAGTTCCACCACGCTGGCCCCGAGACCAAGACCTACGCCCGCCTACTGAACCACCTGAAGCCCAAGATCCTTCTGGGCCTGACCGCTACGCCTGAACGTGCAGACGGCCAAGACATCCTCCACTGGTTCGACGGCCGAATCGCTGCCGAGCTCCGGCTCTGGGAAGCGCTCGAACGCAACCTGCTCGCGCCCTTCCAGTACTTCGGCGTCCACGACGGCACCGACTTGAGCGACGTTCGCTGGAAGCGCGGAAGCGGCTACGACTCCAAGGAACTGGCAGCGCTCTACGCGGCGGACGAAGCTCGTCTGGCGATCATTCTCCAGACCCTGCGGGACAAGCTCACTGACGTCAGCCGGATGCGCTCTCTCGGCTTCTGCGTGAGCATCGACCACGCGGAATACATGGCTCAACGATTCAACGCAGCCGGCATCCCGTCAGCGGCCGTGTCGGCTCGCACCTCACCAGAAGAGCGACGCGCAGCACTCGAGGGCCTCAAGACTCGGAAGCTGAACGCGGTCTTCGCCGTCGACTTGTTCAACGAGGGCATCGACGTCCCCCAGATCGACACCGTGCTCTTCCTTCGGCCAACCGAGAGCGCAACCGTGTTCCTTCAGCAGCTGGGGCGTGGGCTTCGACTGTCGGATGACAAGCCGTGTCTCACCGTCCTGGACTTCATCGGCAACCAGCGCGAAGAGTTCCGGTTCGACCTCCGATATCGCGCGCTCACCGGGACGACCCGCCGAGAGCTTCAGCGGGAAGTGAAGGAGGGCTTCCCGACGCTTCCAGCCGGCTGCCACCTCACGCTCGATCGAGTGGCCAGCGAGATTGTCCTCCGCAACATCCAGGCCTCGCTCCGGATCAACTGGTCAGGTCTCACCGATGAACTCAGACGGGTGGGCGATTGTTCACTCGCCACCTTTCTGGACGAGACAGGAACCGACCTCGATGACATCTACCGTCGCCGCCGAGGCGGGTGGGCAGGGCTTCGGCGCGGGGCCGGGTTCGATGACCGAGTCCCCGGGTCCGACGACAAGCACCTCGGTGGAGCAATCGGCCGCATGCTTCACATCGACGACGTGGAACGGCTCAGCTTCCTGGAGTCGTTGCTCGATCAACCGACTCCGCCGAAGTCAGCATCCTTCACGGGACGTTCGAGCCGTTTGCTCGCAATGACCCACTTCACACTCTGGGGTTGGGCCCAGCCGCTCACGGCCCTCGACGATGACCTGGCCCGCCTCTGGAAGAACCCGTCACGGCGTGAGGAGCTACTGGAGCTTCTACCAATCCTCCACGCCCACATCCGACGCGTGTCCGACCCGATCGACCCCGGGGCCGATCTACCGCTGCACCTCCATGCTCGCTACACCCTTGCTGAACTCCTCGCCGCCTTCGGTGTCCCCAAACCGTCCACGTCGCGTGGTGCGGGAGTGAAGTGGATCGAGCCTGAGCAGGCAGATGTGTTCTGGTTCAACCTCCGGAAGACCGAGAAGCACTTCTCCCCCACGACGATGTACGCCGACCGTGCGGTCAGCCCCACCTTGTTCCAGTGGGAATCCCAGAACGCCACCAGCGCAGACCGAGGTGCAGGCCATCGCTACGTCCACCACGAGGAGCTCGGCTCCTCGATCCACCTCTTCTTCCGTGAGACCAAGGAAGCCGACGGGGACCTCGGCGCGCCCCCCTACCTCTACGCCGGGCCGGCCACCTATGTAGGCCATTCGGGCGACCGCCCCATGCGAATCCAATGGAGGCTCCACCACGCGCTCCCAGCGGACGTCTTCCACGCAGCCCGAATCGCCGGCGGCTGATCCGCCAATCGGACATCTGCTGATGGGTCGTTGACCTGGTGCGGGTGGCGCGCCACAGTGGGCAGCCCTGACAACCGAGTGGCCCCGGCGCAGCGCGAACTGCCCGGGGCCTGGCCGATGCCTTACAAGGAGGCAACGACGTGAGCGACGATACGCGTCCCGACGGCGACGACGCACCTGGACCGAACCCGAATCGGACATGGTCCGAGTGCTGGACCGACGAGCCCTACCCGGTCGACCTCGGCCAGCAGATCGACGACCTGCGGACCGAGGGCGCCCTGGTGCTGGCCCTCGCCCTGCCGTGGAGCGAGTCCGTCCGGTCCGTGCTCGACCACTTCGAGCAGGCGGTCGCCCCGCTCCACCTCAACGACGACCTCCACCGCCAGGTCGGCCAAGCGGCCGGCATCGCCGAGCTCTACGACATGCTCGACTCCCTCACCCTCGCCACCACCGAGATCTGCTGAACCGCCTCAGACCGAAGGCGAGCGCAGCTCCCCGCATCGTCGCTATCGCGTCGCGTTGGAGGCGACCTCAGACGGCCTGAGCGAGAAGCACCACGGCGAACAGTGCCGCAGCCACTCCAGCACTGGCCATCCACGCGATGGCTGGCGCTCGGTGTCCTGTCTTGCGGAGCAACACCAATCCCATCGCCCCGCAACCAACAGCGACGCCGAGCGCCGGCCAGATCCCTCCCAACAGCCGAGGGAGGGAGAGGCAGAGGACCAGCGAGACGAGCGCCGCGAGCGCGCTCTGATAGATCGTGGTGACCGGCGCTACTACTCCACGACGGACGATCCAAGGGTCCTCGTCGAGGGCGGCATCGTTGGCGTCGCGAGCCTCGAGGTAGGCGGCGAGCCGCTCGGCTGAGGCTTCGAAGCCGGATGCATCCGGCAGATCGATCCCGTCGCACCACACCCGCACCCACGAACGAAGGGCAGAGCCATGAACGACTGGACACCCGTCGAACTCGAACACCACCCGCTCACGATCGATCATGCGCCCCCAGATCACGACGACGGGGTCGACCGGCACCGGCAGCCCCACATCGCGAGACGCCAGCATCACACGAACATGGCGAGCATTGGCCCGGACCTGGGCGACGGCACCAGCCAGCCGACCGTCGGGATCGTCGACGACGTCCCACGGGCTCGATCGCCACTTGGTCTCGACCACCAGCGCCTTGGTCTGAGCCAGGACGACGTGGTCGACCTCCCAGTTCGCCATCGAGATGCCGTCGAACGCGACCGCCCCGTTGCGGACCGAGCGACGCAACAGGTCCGATGTATCACGCTCGGCGTCAGCCCCCATGAGTTGCGGCGTGGCCCCGGTCATGGCTGGAAGGAGCACGAACGGCATGCCGACGCCAGCGGTCACGAGGATCCCGGCGACGAAGCCGCCCAGCCATCCACCGATGAGGACGCCGGCGACAAGGCCGGCACCGACCAAGCCGACCACGACGAGCCCGAACCGCAGAAGGTTCGCACGCGCCAGCTCCCACTGGGCTCTCCGTGCCTTCCGAGTCGCGTACCGGCCCGACCGGCCGCGCCTTCGACCTCGATCAGCCGCCTTCACAGAAAGCCCTCCCCTGCTGCACAGCACCGTACCGACGGGATCTCTCCGCTGCCGAGCCCGCACGCACCCTCTTGAAGCGCGTTCGATCGTCCAAGAGAACTCATCGGCTGGTCGGGCGCTGAGGGCTGCTAGCGCTTTTTTCTCGCATGTAACGGTGGGGGTCGGCGTCGTTCCACTGACCGGAGCACGCAGGCGGCTCAATCGGGGCGAGGGCGGCGAACTTGTCGCTGAGCTCCTCGGGATCCCGGCCCATGAGCTCGTCGGCCCATTCCGTCGTAAGTGGGCTCACCGCGAAGTCGTCTGGCAGGTTGTCGCAGATCGGGAACTCGGTGGTCGCCAGAAGATTGCCATCGAGGTCGAGCAGCGCCCCCTCGTGCCACCAGGCCACTCGGGTCTCAAGGCTCCCCGGGTCGCGTACAGATCCATTGACGGCCACGGGCCACGACGTGCCCGGCGTGACAGCTGCATAGATCTCGCCGCGTGCAGCGATGAGACGTGTAGCGGTGTTCGGCGTGCGAAGGAGTCCGTTCGTCCATCCGGTCGCGACGGTCGGGTGTCCAAAGGAGTTGGCAATCCGATTGGCAAAGTCGAGCAGCAGACGATGGCGCGTCGATGTGTTGGTCAAGTCGGCTACGGGCACGATCTCTTGGATCCCCGAGCGGATCGGCGGGGCAGCATCCGGGTGCGGCGCCTCCGGATACCGACGCTTCGTGGACGCGGTGGCATCGAAACCCGTGAGTTCGACCCGGAGTTCCACTGACCTCACGTCGTATCGGCTCCAGATGGCACCGGCGTACGCAAGGTATGCGTTGGTCATCCGTACCGGGTCATACAGGTCTGCGGTCGCGATGTGGGCACCGAATGCTATGGACCCGGTTCGGTGGATGCGCATCTGCACCTGCCCCGCGGGAGGGAGCTCGGTACGGTTAGGCACTATTCCGTCCGCGGCGGCGAAGAACCCGTCGGCCCAGATGCCGAGTGAGTTGGTCAGGCCGGACAGACCGGAGAGCTGGGCATGGTGACCAGCCTGGATCGCCGGCAGGTCGAACTCCAGATCCGCGACTGTGAGCCGAGCCGGGTCGAAGAGCCCCTCGCGAAGATCGGTTGGGACGCCAGTGACGGTCAGCAGCGGCTGGATCTCCCAGCGGGGACCTATTGGCAGGTGAAGCGTCTTCCAGAGTTCGTCGCGGTCGCGTTGCCACGATGCGGCCAGCGCGTACAGGTCTCGCACCATCGCCTCGTCCATCGGGACCGAGCGGTCTCCGATGCGCCGGTAGTAGCGATTGCTCTGCTTGAGCTGCACCATGTACGGACCCATCGACGACGGCTCGACGTCGACGATGTGAACGAACCCACCCTCAGTCTCAATTGTGTGATCACTCCAGATGAGCGTGGGCCGGACCGTGCTGAGAATCAGGTCGGTCATGCGGCCGAGATCAGCTCGATCGGTGAGCGGCGTGACATGGTCGGCGAAGGACTCTTCACCCGCCTTCCGTTCCGCTATCCCAAACGCGATTGTGCCGCCGCCACCATTACCCATCGCCGTGAGATCCTTCAGCAGTTCCTGCCGCTCGCTGGCAGTGGTGACGTGGAGCTCCTGCTTGAAGTCGAGGCGCTGACCCTCAGGGATCGTGCCGCTCAACCAGGTCTCCAATCTCTGATTTGCCGATCTCGGCACTGGGATCCTCCGGTCAATCGAGATGTTGACGGCGAACGCTGGGACTAGGACCCGCGATGTGCTGCATCAGCGCTTCGACGTCGCACTGGCTGCCCCGCCCGACCTCACGTCGCCGCCCGCGACGAACAAGCCGAGGCCGGGGCCGGGGCGACGGACATCACTGAACACCACTCGCCGGAGGTGGAGAATGGCTCGCGCTCGTCGCCTGTGGGATCAGATCGAGGAGGTTGGGCACGTCTTCCCTGAGCGGTGCTCGCCAGGGGGCGGCCGGCGGAAGGGCATCTGCCGGTCCACCGAGCGCCTCCTGCAGCCGATGGAACCCGCGGAGGTCTGCCCGGTACGCGACCGCGTCCCAGAGGTCGCCGTCGAGCTTGGCGAGGTAGCGACCTGCCTTGCTGGTCCGCCCAGGTAGATCCGAGGCAACCAGCAGGATCGGCAGGTCCTGACATCGAGCGAGCTGCACAGCACGGAATCCGGCCTTCTCCAAGGTGTCGGTCTTCCGCAAGCCGCTCTGCGAGTGCTCGTAGGGGGTGCCG
Organism: uncultured Iamiaceae bacterium; assembly: GCA_964501845.1. GTDB lineage: Bacteria > Actinomycetota > Acidimicrobiia > Acidimicrobiales > Iamiaceae > Aquihabitans. Next base: position 7,782 of record CAZCVS010000019.1, on the reverse strand, counting down.
CGCGCCAGGATCAGGAACGCTCGGCCGTTGGTCCCCCGAACCAGAGCGTCGATCGGGATGTCCTCGATTTCAAAGTCCGTTCGCTCGACGGTTCCGCCAGCGTCGACGACGCGCCGGATCGCCATCTCCTTGAAGTCGGCTCCCGCTCGGGGCGCGCGCGATTGGAAGCCGACACGTTCGGAGGACCCGACCTCGATGGCCGGCTCCATGAGTTCGTCGAGCTCAAACAGCCTGTTGGAATCGTCCATCGTCACGTTCATCGTCCGGGAATGTGGGAAGGCCGATCAGCTTTCGCCGCTCGGGTAGCTGATCGATGACCAGGTGACTTCCTGGCGCCTCGAGGATCCTGAAGAGCTGGGCCCGAGTGGCGGCGGCCCGCACGATCTCGGCGTTCTCGAGGATGAGGTACCGGTTGGACAGGTCGCACGCACGGACATCGAGGGCGGCGTCATACAAGTCGATCGGGACGGTGGTGATGGCACGCAACCAGCCGGCTCGGACCACCTCATCCGCACTGAACGAACGCTGCCGACCTCGGCGACCGGCAGGCATCAGCCAACCGTGCTGAACCCAGTCGTCGAACTGCTGGTACGGAACCCCAGCTGCCTCAGCGGCATCGGGCTCCGAGAGCAGCGCGAGGGCCCGGCTCCGCTCGAGCGCTTCGGTCCACCGAGCGTCGTCGATCTCCTCCAGGCTGTTCTCGAGGAGCAGCGCGGCGACCTGCGCCGGCCCGACACGACGGCCCGATGCACCGATCTCCCCCGCGATGTCCTGCAGCCGCTCCCAGCTCTCCGGCCTGAACGGCACCTGGCGGCTGACCTTCCACGAGGGGTCCGTCGGCCGCCCACCGGTCGAGCGAAGCCGCTCGTTGAACTCCTGCCGAAGGGCAAGCATGTCGAGCGGCCCACCGAGGTGCTGCTGGCCGACCTCCACCACTCGTTCCGCTCCAAGCCCAGCTGCGAGCCGAGCCTTGTCGTCCTTCTTCATGCTGTGGCTCCTTCCTCGTAGTCCACGATCCCGAAGTACGTCCCCGCGATCACGATGCCGATCTCCCCCTGGTTGGCGTCTCGACCCATCCGACAGATGAACGCCCGCAACTGCTTCACCGTCTCGTGGTCATCGAACACTTCGGACGACACGTACGCCGTCACCATCTGGGTCTGGTCGTAGACCAGCTCTCCCCCACGCTCGTCATCTCGCCACACGCCGCGGCCAGGAGGAAACGCCGTAGCCCCACGGAAGATCGCTCCGAACGTCATGAGCGCTTGATCGGTCCAGTACGTCTGATCGATCGGGCTGCCGTCGCGATCCACGCTGGGCACGAAGAGCGTGACCTGATCGACACCGGCAGGTGGCCCAGCCCCCAGTCCTTCGTGGAGATCACTCATGGGTACTTTCTATATCGAAAGAGCGAGCGCGTCCAGTACATTTGTTCGATCTCTGGACACCGTCACGACCGCGATCGTCGAGCTTCGACGACTCCGTGGGTCCATCGGCGATGATGGACGGATGGAGTTGGCGCTGATCCCTCCCTCCGCGCCCAACGGCTGAGCCGAGGCTGACGTGGTCGATGACTTCGTGATCGCTCGGAACCCGGAGGCGGACTCGACGCTGCCGTTCCCGATCCGCCTGCCGCTCGGCCCGAACGGCATCGTGCTCAAGGTCCGCGACACCTGGCCCCGCACCGCCAAGGTGTACTGCCACCCCGCCCCCGAATGGCCCGCGTCGCCCGAGATCATCGAGCGAGTCGCGGTGAGATCGTGTGCCCGACGGGGTGCAGCCATCGACATCGTTCTCGACCGCGGGCGGGAGAGCCGATCCCAGATCGTGTTCACCAAGGCCCGCGGTCGCGACATGATCTTCTGGCAGTCGGCTCGGACCACCCGCCAGGCCCGACCCAACGTCAGCGTCCCGACCCAGCGGGCGTCCGGTCACATCCTCGAGATCCTCGTCGACAGCCACGAGCGCTACCCGTGGAAGTTCGCCAACCAGCAGGCGACCACGCGCCGCAAGGCGCTGCCCGCCGGCGACTACGGCGTCGAGGTCGACGGCGCGCTCGTCGCGTCGATCGAGCGCAAGAGCCTTGCGGACCTCGTCGGAACGCTGACCGGCGGCAAGCTCCGCTACCTGCTCGCGGCACTGTCCGACGTGCCGAGATCCGCGTTGGTCGTGGAGGATCGGTACTCGGCGATCTTCAAGCTCGATCGCGTCAGGCCGGCCGTGGTCGCCGAGGGGCTCGCCGAAGCCCAGGTCCGGTTCCCCGAGGTGCCGATCGTCTTCTGCGAGACCCGGCCGCTCGCGCAGGAGTGGGCCTACCGCTTCCTCGGCGCCGCACTCGAACACCACCTCAGCGACGAGACCGCCGGAGCGCTCGCGGACACCCTCCCCAACGCGACGACGCTCGAACCCGCACCACCGTCCACCGCCGAGATCCGCGCCTGGGCGGTGCAGCACGGCTTCGATGTTGCGGCGAAGGGTCGACTCCGACCCCAAGTGATCGCCGCGTTCGCCGAGGCCCACCCTTCGACCTGATCCCGGCGTCCCCATCGCCGCCTTTGAGCAACCAGAACGAGCAAGTGCCTTCGTTCTGTTTGTCATCCCTAACCAGAACTATCGAACACATAGCTCTCCCGTGCTCGGCGGTGCCGCCGAGGCTCGATGGAGCCATGATGGCTCGATGTGGCGAGACCTCACCTCCGACCTGGCGGCGTCGGCCACCACCGGCGCTCCCGTGGATGGCCTGCTGCGGTGAGGGCATCAGCGCGGTCGCAGGTCCCGCCCTTCGAGGTGATGGCGATCCTCGATCGGGTGGCCGCGCTGCGCGATGCCGGTCGGGAGGTGCTGTCCCTCTGCGCCGGTGAACCGTCGGGTGGGGCCCCGACCGACGTGCGGGTCCGCGCCGCCGAGCTCCACGCCGGTGGCGATCCCCTCGGCTACACGGGCCCGCTGGGCACGGCGGAGCTGCGCCGGGCCATCGCCGAGCACCACCGGCGCTGGTACGGGCTCGAGGTCGACCCGGCATCGGTGGCGGTCACCACCGGGGCGTCGGGTGCGTTCGTGCTCGCCTTCCTCGCCGCCTTCGATGCCGGCGATCGCGTGGCCGTCGTCCGGCCCGGCTACCCCGCGTACCGCAACCTCCTGCACGCGCTCGACGTGGAACCGGTGGAGATCGCCGTGGGGCTCGACACCGGATTCCGACTCACGACCGAGGCCCTCGATGCCGCGGTCGCCGTCCACGGACCGCTCGCCGGACTCGTGTTGGCATCGCCGGCGAACCCCACCGGTTCGATGGTGAGCCGAGACCAGTTCGCCGCGCTCGCGGCCTGGTGCGCAGCCAACGACGTCCGCCTGGTGAGCGACGAGATCTACCACGGCATCACCTACCCGACCGAGGGGTCACCGTCGACCGACCGCGGCACCTGTGCGTGGTCGCTCGACCGGAGCAGCGTCACCGTGTCGTCGTTCTCCAAGTACTGGGGGATGACGGGCTGGCGGATCGGCTGGGCGCTGCTGCCCGACGACCTCATCGGCGCGGTCGACGCCCTGGCCGGCAACGTCGCACTGTGCCCGCCCACGCCGGCGCAGCACGCCGCCCTCGGCGCCTTCACCGAACGCTCCTACGCCGAAGCCGACCAAGCGGTCGACGTGCTGGCGACGAAGCGGAGGTTCCTGTTCAACGCACTGGACCGGCTGGGCTGGGGACCCGTCGCCCCGGTCGACGGCGCGTTCTACCTGTGGGCCGGCATCCGGGGACAGCTCGGCGAGCACCCGTCGTCGACGGAGTGGTGCCGTGCCCTGCTGGAAGACGAGGGGGTGGCGCTGGTGCCGGGCAACGACATGGACCCCGCCGACGGAGGCGGGTTCATCCGGCTCTCGTTCGCCGCTTCGATGGAGGTCATCGCCGAGGCGGTCGAACGGATCACATCGTTCCAGCAACGACTGTGACGTCTCCCCGCCCGGCGCGCGTGGACGATCGTTCCGTGCTCGCCCCGACACCAACGCTGACGCGCAGGAAGCTCCGGCCCCGCGACCTCGAGGGTCGAGGGGCCGGAGCCTGGGATCCGCCGCCGTGGTTCCACCTGCTCAGAACGGCCAGTCCGCCGACTGGCCGTCCTCGAGCACGGACATCACGCCGAAGGTGGCGTCGGTGAAGCCGCCGAGGGTGTAGCGGCCGCGCTCGCCGGCCGGCAGCGCCGAGGGGCGGTAGCCGGCCAGGTCGAAGGTGTAGATCAGCGGCACGTGATCGAGCCGGAGGCCCGAGTCGTGCTGCTGGTCGTCGGTGAACACCACCACCCGGCGGTGGCGCTTCGGGTCGAACCACCGGTCGATGGCGGTGTGGCCGTAGGTGGCGTGACCCACCGAGCCCACCGACTGCACCACCCGGGCCACGCCGCCCAGCACCGAGGTGCCCGGCATCGAGCCCAGGTTGGCCGAGGTGTGGCCATAGATGACGACGTCGACGTTCGACGCCCGCTTGGCAGTGGCCATCGCCATGACGGCAGCCGCCTCCACCCGAGACATCGTCGACCGACGAGACACCGGGGCCTGCATCGAGCCGGAGGTGTCGACCAGCACCAAGGTGCCGTCGAGAGCCGGGACGTTGCCCACGGTGTGCTCGAGCGTCACGCCCAGGGCCCGCTTCCAGTCGTCGGAGGGAGCAGCCTGGTAGGCCGCCGACACCTGGTACGGGAAGAGGCGGGCCTTGGCCACCTGGTCGGCGTCGGTGACCTTGGCGATCACTGCGTCGACCGCCGCGGTCGAGATGCCGGCCTGGTCGAAGTTGCGCAGGTTGCGCACCAGCGCCATCACCCCCATGGAGGGGATGACGACCTCCCAGGCCTCGGCGTCCATGTCGCCCGGCAGCCAGCCCGACAGCCGCTCCCACGACACGCCAGCCGCAGCCAGCGCCGCCGGGCCCCGGTCCCGCAGCACCGCCCGGCGCTCATCGACCGGGACCGCGTCGAGCGCGGCCGACGCGGCGAGCATCGGGAGGACGGAGGGATCGGCGACGGCATCGTCGTGGTGACGACGGTCGAGCAGCCAGCGGAACAGCGCCGACTGGGCGTCGTGGCGCGGCTTGGGGTGGACCAGCTCGATGACATCGGCCATGCGGATCTGACGGGACAGGCCGTCGTACCGCAGGGCGGCACGCTCGGTGTACATCCGAGCGACGGCGTCGGCGACGCCGCGCTTGATCGCCATCGGCACGTTGCGGCCGTGACGGGTCAGCCAGTAGCCGAGCATCTCGGCCGGCTCATCGGGACGCTGCAGGGCGCGCGCTACCACCGACCGGCCACCGGCACCGCCCGCGGCCACGTACTCGGCCGCGAGCACGACCGAAGCCGAGCGCATGCCCATCTCCGAGCGCAGGTACTGGGCCAGACCGACCTTGGCCGGATCGGCCGCCGGATCGAACGCCACCGCGCCGGCGACGAACGCCGGGTTGGTGCGGGTCACCTGGTGCACGAGGTCGACGAACCGCGCGTCGCGGTCCCCAGCGGACTCGTAGAAGGCGTCCTCGCCGACCATGTTGGTGGCCGCCAGCAGGAACAGGTCCGACTCGGGGGTCCGCTCGAAGCCCCGGCCGCCCTCGTGGGTGGCCAGGCGCGCCCGAACGGTTCGGATCGGAGCGGTCAGGTTGGTGCGAAGCGGGCGCCGGATGGTGCCAGAGAACTTGGACATGACGCCCTCCTCTCATCTCTCTTGGGTTGGTTGTCCTGGTGGGCTGTGTGGAAGTTGGTGATCGGGCTCCGGCCAGGGAACGAGGCGAATGAGCGGTGCCGAGTCGAACGGCCGCCCCGAAGGGCGCTCAACCAGATGAAGGAAGCCCGTCCTGCGCAGCTGGCCGGAACGAAGGGGCGAGTCGGCCTGGGAACCAGGGCGGCGGAGGTACGTGCGCTCTGCCGGACTGAGCTACGCCGCACGAAGCGACGACGGGATTCGAACCCGCGACCTCACCATCTGAAGTGGAAGTAGCCCCCGCCTGCACAGCAGGCCGACTCGATCTGCCAGCACCGCTGACAGCCGAAGAGGCATCGGTGGCTGCGAGGCCACGGTTCGAACGCGGACCTCCTGGTCCAGGGCCAGGCGTGGTGCCAGTTCCACCAACCTCGCATCGCCTGCCTCCGGGCGGCTCGCTCGCCGTGCGGGCCCGCCCGGAGGCTTGGTCTGAATGGGAGGACTCGAACCTCCAACCCCCGGCTCCCGAAGCCGGTGCGCTGCCATTGCGCCACATCCAGGTGGTACTGACGGTCGGATTCGAACCGACACTGACGGCGTTCTGAGCGCCGTGCCTCTTCCGTTGGGCTACGTCAGCAAGGTGGTCGCGGGAGCGGGAATCGAACCCGCCGATCGAGGGGTATGGGCCGTCGCTGATCCCAGATCCCCCGCAGTGGTGTGGTCGGCGGTGGGCTGTCCCAGGACAGAGGAAGCCTCCATCCTGGGACGGCCCAATGGCCTCGCCGGCACGATTCGAACGTGCGACCCCGCCTTCGGAGGGCGGTGCTCTGATCCGCTGAGCTACGGCGAGTTGGCTTGGTGCTGTCGTGTCGACGGCAGGAGTCGAACCTGCAACCTCCGGCTTCGCACGCCGGCGCCGTGTCCGTTGGGCCACGTCGACGAGACCCGCGTGCCAGTGCGGGCGATGGCGCCGTCGACGGGGATCGAACCCGCAACCTCCCACTCGACAGGCGGGCGCTCTGACCAATTGAGCTACGACAGCATCAGTGCGCGCCCTGGGTCTCGAACCCAGTCTGTTCCGGGGCAAGAACCCGGTGCCCTACCCGTCAGGCGTGACGCGCATTGGTGGGCCGGGAGGGAATCGAACCCCCTCCTGTCAGATGACGCCTGGCGTACAACCCGTGCCGTGTCAGGTGGCGTTGGTGAGGTTCAGGGCAAGCCGGGGAGGTCCCTCGCAAGGAGGCCGACGAAGGCAGGGCGGGGTCCCCTGGTGAGGAGAACGACGCCGCGAGGGGCCTCATCCGGCTGTCCTGAACGCGCCGAACGTCGCCTGGCACGGCACAAGGCCCCATGGCGCGAACGACCCGTGCGGGGCCAGATGGCGCTGGCCCCGATCGATGCCTCTTCGGTTGTCAAGGTGCTGGTGCCCGACGGTTGCCGGGCGATTCGCGAGGTCGATCGACGCACGGTCGACGACATCGCATCGCAGGCCCGGAAGGAGTCGAACCCCCTGCCGACGGTTTTGGAGACCGTGGCGCCGCCCTGGCTCGGACCCAGGTGCATGGATGGATGGATCCCGCGCGTGACGGGGCGCGCAGGTGGCGGACGCGGTTGGCGTTCGCCGGAGCTGACGGAGGTCAGGCGGTGGTGGAGCGGACGGTGCCGGCTACCAGCGCATGACGGGCAAGCCGAGCTCGGCTGGCTCCCGTCGATTCCGATCGATCCCCGGGCATCGAGGCTGATCAGATGGGCACGACGGCGCGCCGAAGCTCGACAGGGGTAGGCCCTGGAGCTTCCGTTCGGCGGTGTGGTTGCGTGCCATGGCTCAACCCTGCCGCGCGGCGGCCCGGCCCGTCAACGGATTATTCGAGCCGTGCGACCGAGCCGCCGAGCGCCACACGGATCGGCGGAGCTATCCCGCCGTGCGCTCGAGGACCGCGACGGGGATGCGGCGGTCGGTGAGCTCCTGGTAGGTGGCGAAGTCGGGGTAGGCGGCGTTGGCCAGCTTCCAGCACTCGTCTCGTTCGGTGCCGTCGGCCAGCTCCCGGGCGGTCACCGTCCAGACCTCGGCCCCGACCTGCACGCTGCCACCGCCGGCGGCCA
>CAZCVS010000018.1:0-16929 GCA_964501845.1 uncultured Iamiaceae bacterium | reverse complement strand
GGCATCGCCAGCTTCGGCGTCGGCCGGCACTTCTGCATGGGCGCGTCGCTCGCCCGGCTCGAGGCCCACATCGTGCTCCAGGAGCTCATCAAGCGGGTCGCGTCCTACGAGATCGACCCCGCCGGCACCCACCGCGTCCACTCCGTCAACGTGCGCGGCTTCGAGTCGCTGCCGACCTCCGTGAAGGTCCGCTGATGCCCCGATTCGAGCCCCACCCCGACCGCCGTCCCGCGCTGGTCACCGGTGCCTCATCCGGGATCGGTGCCGCCACCGCCCAGGCCCTCGCCGCGGCCGGCCACCCGGTGATCCTCGCCGCCCGCCGCGTCGACCGGCTCGAGGAACTGGCCGCCAAGCTCCGAGCCGACGGCGCCGAGGCCGCCGCCCTCGAGCTCGACCTGGCTGAGCCGGACTCGATCGACGCCTGTACCGAGGCTGCCGCGGACCTGCTCGGGCCGATCGATGTCGTCGTGGCCAACGCCGGCCAGATCAGCTCGGCCACGGCGATGGCCGACGACCCCGACGCCTTCGCCCGCAACGTCCAGATCAACCTGCTCGGAACCCAGCGCCTCGCCGCCCGCCTCGGCCCGGCCATGGTCCAGCGCGGCCACGGCGACCTCGTGTTCGTCACCTCCGACGTGGTGGCCCGGCCCCGCACGCACATGGCCGCCTACGTCGCCGCCAAGTCCGGCCTCGAGGGACTCGCCAAGGCGATGCAGATGGAACTGGAGGGCACCGGCATCCGCGTCGGCATGGTCCGGCCCGGCCCATCGAGCACCGAGCAGGGCACCGACTGGGACGAGGCGACCGTCCTCCACATCATCCCGTCCTGGGAGAAGTGGGGGCTCCTGCGCCACAACGGCGCGCTGCTCCCCCACAACGTGGCCGACGCCATCGTCGCCATGGTCTCCAGCCCCAAGGGCACGCACCTCACCCTCATCGAGGTGCAGCCTGAAGCCCCCGTCACCCCCGAGCGGAGCCACCGATGACCGATCTCGCCAAACGACCCACCGCCCTCCCCGATCCACCCAAGGTCTCGGGCGACGACGGCGGCACCGGCCACCTCGAGGAGCTGCGCCGGGACCCCATCGGCCTGCTGGAGCGCACCCGCGACGAGTGCGGCGACGCCGGGGAGTTTCGCCTCGCCGACAAGGACGTCGTGTTGCTCACCGGCGCCGAGGCCAACGAGGTGTTCTTCCGGGCCACCGACGACGACCTCGACCAAGCGGCCGCGTACCCGTTCATGAAGCCGATCTTCGGTGAAGGCGTGGTGTTCGACGCGCCACCCGAGCGCCGCCGCGAGCAGCTCCACAACATGGCGCTGCGGGACAAGATGATGCGGGGCCACGCCCAGACCATCCAGCGCGAGGTCGAGGAGATGGTGGCCCGCTGGGATGCGGACGGGTCCAGCGAGATCGACCTCCTCGACTGGTTCGCCGAGCTGACCATCTACACGTCGTCGTCGTGCCTGGTCGGCCGCCGGTTCCGCCTGGACCTCGACCACCGCTTCGCCGCCCTCTACCACGACCTTGAACGGGGTACCGATGCCCTCGCCTTCGTCGATGCCTACGCCGACATCGAGAGCTTCCGTCGCCGCGACGAGGCCCGGGTCGAGATGGTGGCGCTGATCCAGGAGATCATCGACAAGCGCACGGCCGAGGGTCCGCCAGAGGACCCCGACGACCGCGACCTGCTCGACGTGCTCATCTCCATCCGTGACGAGGAGGGCAACCTCCGCTTCGATGCCGACAACATCACCGGCATGTTCATCTCGATGATGTTCGCCGGGCACCACACCACCTCCGGCACCGCGGCGTGGACGCTCATCGAGCTGCTGCGCCACCCTGACGAGATGGCCGCCGTCGTCGCCGAGCTCGACGAGCTCTATGCCGACGGTGCCGAGGTCAGCTACCAGGCCCTGCGGGCCATGCCGCGGCTGGAGTCCGCCATCAAGGAGGCCCTGCGCCTGCACCCGCCGCTCATCTTGCTGCTGCGGGTCGCCAACGTCGACCTCGACGTCGCCGGCATCCACATCCCTGCAGGCAAGATGGTCGGCGCCTCGCCGTGGGTGTCGAACCGCCTGCCGGAGGCCTTCGGCGATGGCGCCGAGTTCCGCCCGGGCCGGTACCTGGAGGATCCGGGTGCGGACGTCGCCAACCCCTGGAACTGGATCCCCTTCGGCGCCGGCCGCCACCGCTGCGTCGGCGCCCAGTTCGCCATGATGCAGCTCAAGGCCATCTTCTCGGTGCTGCTCAAGGACTGGTCGTTCGACGCCGCCCAACCGCTCGACAGCTACCGCAACGACCTCTCCAAGATGGTCATCCAGCTCCAGCAGCCGTGCCTGGCCACCGTCACCCACCGCACGTCCGGGGGCAGCGCCTCTGCCCACGCCACGGAGATCTCGCCAGCGAGCGCCACGGTCCCGGCCACCCGCTCGGACGGGTGGCGCATCGAGATCGATCGCGATCTCTGCCAGGGGCACGCCGTGTGCGAAGGCGAGGCGCCCGACGTGTTCTCCGTGTCCAAGAAGGGCGACCTCACCGTGCTCGACGCCCGTCCGCCCGAGGACCTGCGCTCGGCCACCGAGGCCGCGGTGAAGTACTGCCCGACCCACGCTCTGTCGATCGTCGACGAGGGCTGACCGTCCCGGTCAGCCCCGCGCCAACCACCACATCCACCAGCAACCACACACAAGGGGACCCGAACGATGCCTGCCTACCCGCGCGAAGAGATGGAAGCGATGGTCGAGCACTGGCTCGCCGTCAACAAGCAGGCCGAGGCCGACGGCAACTGGGAGCCGATGGCAGCCTGCTACACGGACGACGCCACCTACGGCTGGAACTACGGCTCAAAGGAGAACTTCATGGCCGTCGGTCGCAAGGAGATCGAGGAGTACGCCCTCGGCTCGGAGATGATGGGCCTCGACGGCTGGGAGTACCCCTACGTGGAGACGCTCATCGACGAGCAGAAGGGCCAGTTCGTCGGCTTCTGGCGCCAGATCGCCGATGCCACCCGTCCCGACGGGTCGCACTACGAGGTGGCCGGCATCGGCGGGAGCTGGTTCCGCTACGCCGGGAACATGCAGTGGAACTGGCAGCGCGACTGGTTCGACTTCGGCAACGCCGCCGCCCTGTTCCTGGAGATGATGACCGACGGCACCCTCTCGGAGGGCATGACCGCCCGCATGGAGCGTTCGCTCAAGCCCGGCCAGCTCCCCGGGCACTACCCGCTCGCCGAGACTCCCTTCGGCCTCTGGGACGTCCCCTCGTGATGGAGGGGCTGGACCGGAACCTGATCGACGGGAAGCTCGTCGCGGCCGACGGCGGAGGGACGTTCGAGACGATCAACCCGGCCACCGAAGGGGTGCTCGGGGTGGCGGCCGACGGCACGGCCGCCGACCTCGACGCCGCCATCGGCGCGGCCCGGCGGGCGTTCGACGGGGGCGCGCCCGAATGGGCCGACCCGGCGTTTCGCGCCCACTGCATCCGCCAGCTGCGCGACGCCCTCCAATCCCACAGCGACGAGTTGCGGGAACTGACCATCGCCGAGGTCGGGGCGCCTCGCTTTCTGACCTCGATCGCCCAGCTGGACTCGCCGGTCGAGGACCTCGGCTTCGCCGCCGACCTGGCGGAGTCCTACGAGTGGACCAAGGACCTCGGCGAGGCCACGCCCGTCGGGGTCAAGAGCCACCGCTACGTGCTCCGCGAGCCCGCCGGTGTGGTCGGCGCCATCACTCCGTGGAACTTCCCCCATCAGATCAACCTGGCCAAGGTCGGGCCCGCGCTCGCCGCAGGGTGCACCGTCGTGCTCAAGCCGGCGCCGGACACGCCGTGGGCGGCCGCATCGGTCGCCGCCATCGCCGCCACCGAGACCGACCTGCCGCCCGGCGTGCTCAACGTCGTCAACTCCTCGGACCACGCCATCGGGGCCATGCTCAGCACCGATCCCCGCGTCGACGTGGTGTCGTTCACCGGCTCCACCGCAACGGGCAAGAAGGTCATGGCGGGCGCCGCCGAGTCGCTCAAGCGCGTCTTCCTGGAGCTCGGCGGCAAGAGCGCCTTCGTCATCCTCGACGACGCCGACCTCGGTGCCGCCGCCGGGATGGCCGCCTTCGCCGCCTGCACCCACGCGGGCCAGGGCTGCGCCATCACCACCCGCCTGCTGATCCCCCGCGGCCGCTACGACGAGGTCGTCGAGATGGCGGCCGCCACCATGCGCTCGCTCGCCGCCGGCGACCCCCAAGACGCCAGCACCATCTGCGGACCGGTCATCTCGGCCCGCCAGCGCGACCGCATCGAGGGCTACCTCCGGCTCGCCGTCGATGAGGGCGGCGCATTCGCCGCCGGCGGCGGCCGGCCGGCCGACAAGGACCGCGGCTTCTTCATCGAGCCCACCCTCATCACCGGGCTCGACAACTCCGCCCGCGTCGCCCAAGAGGAGATCTTCGGGCCGGTGCTCGTCGCCATCCCCCACGATGGCGACGACGACGCGGTCCGCATCGCCAACGACTCCGCCTACGGCCTGTCGGGCTCGGTGTGGTCCGGCGACCGCGACCGGGCGTGGCGCGTCGCCCGCCGCATCCGCACCGGGACGCTCAGCATCAACGGCGGGGTCTGGTACTCCGCCGACGTCCCCTTCGGCGGCTACAAGGCCTCCGGCATCGGCCGCGAGATGGGCGTCGCCGGCTTCGAGGAGTACCTCGAGACCAAAGCCATCGCCGAAGGCGTCTGACCAACCCCAAACCCCTACGAACTTTCGACGCCAACGGTTGCTCTGCAACCACAGCCATCGAAAGTTCGATCGAAGATCGAGCGAGAGGACGAAGACATGAGCAGGTTCGACGGGAAGGTGGCGATCGTCACCGGCGCGGCAGGCGGCATCGGCGAGGCGTACGCCCGCCGACTGGCCGCAGAGGGGGCCGACGTCGTCATCGCCGACGTCGCCGAGGAGGCCGGCGAGAAGGTGGCGGCCGAGATCACCGCGGCCGAGGGCGGCGATGCCCACTTCGTCCGGGTCGACATCAGCGACCAGGCCTCGACCCTGGCCATGGCCGACGCCACCGTCGAGCGCTTCGGTGGCATCGACCTGCTGGTCAACAACGCCGCGATCTACGGCGACATGGAGTTCGACATGCTCCTCACCGTTGACTGGGGCTACTACCGCAAGATCATGGACGTGAACCTCCACGGTGCCCTGCTGTGCACCCGGGCCGTCTACAAGCACATGACCCGCCGCGGCGGGGGCGCCATCGTCAACCAGTCGTCCACGGCGGCATGGCTCTACTCCGGCTTCTACGGGCTGGCCAAGGTCGGCATCAACGGCCTCACCCAGCAGCTCGCCCACGAGCTCGGCGGGCGCAACATCCGGGTCAACGCCATCGCCCCCGGCCCCACCGACACCGCGGCCACTGAGAAGCAGGCGGGCGCCTACGTCGACGAGCTCGTCGCCGACCTCGCCCTCAAGCGCAAGGGCACCGTCGACGACATGGCCGGCGCCTGCCTGTTCCTGCTGTCCGACGACGCCTCCTGGGTCACCGGACAGATCCTCAACGTCGACGGCGGGCAGATCTTCCGATGAGTGGCGTGGGTTTCATCGGGTTGGGGCAGATCGGGGCGCCGATGGCCACGCGGCTCCTCGCCTGGCCCGACGGCCTCACGGTCTTCGACGTGCACGCACCGGCGACCGAGGCCTTCGCGGCGAAGGGCGCTCACGTGGCGGCCTCCCCTGCCGAGGTGGCCGCCCGGTCGAGCGTCATCTCGATCATGGTCCGCGACGACGCCCAGGTGACCGATGTGCTCACCGGGGCCGACGGCATCTTGGCCAACGCCGCACCGGGCACGGTGGTGGCCGTGCACTCCACCGTCGAGGCCGACACCCCCGCCCGGCTCGCCGAGCTCGCCGCCCAGCACGGGGTCGACCTCGTCGATGCCCCGGTGAGCGGCGGGTTCATGGGTGCCCATGCCGGCACCCTCGCCCTCATGGTCGGGGGCACCGATGCCGCCTTCGCCAAGGTCGCCGAGCCCTTCGCCCTGCTCGGCACCCTCGTCGCCCACCTCGGCCCCATCGGCGCCGGCACCCGGGCGAAGCTCGCTCGCAACCTGATCACCTTCGCCTCGATGGCCGCCGTGGGCGAAGCATCCCGGCTGGCAGAGGCGACGGGCGTCGACCTGAAGAAGCTCGGTGAGGTCGTCCGCCACTCCGATCAGGTGACGGGCGGGCCTGGTGCGGTGATGCTGCGGCCGACCGCGGCACCGCTCGACCCCTCCGACGGGCTGCACCCGATCTTCACCCACACCCGAGAGCTCGGGGAGAAGGACCTCCACCTGGCCCTCGCCCTCGCATCGGAGCACGGGCTCGACCTGCCCATGGCACGCTTCGCGCTCGACCACCTGGGCGCCGCGCTCGGCGTCCCCGACGACCACGAGGACGCCTGATGGCCACCGAAGACAGCGAGCAGCGAGCGCGGGGCAAGGCCCTGATGAAGCAGGTGTACGGCTGGGACATCGACCAGGTCGAGGGACCGTTCGTGGAGACGACCGTCGACCACCTCTTCGGCGAGGTCTGGAACAAGGGCAAGCTCTCGGTCCGCGACCGCCGTCTCATGCTGATCGGCCTCACCGCGGGTTCGGGACTCGAGGACGTGGCCGGTCTGCAGCTCGACGCCGCCGTGCGCCTTGGCGAGCTCGATGCCGACGACCTGCGGACGATCGTGGTCTTCCTCGCCCACTACGCCGGCTGGCCGCGCGCTGCCCGGCTCAACACGGAGGTCGAGAAGATCATCGCCCGCATCCCGGCCTCCTCGACCGACGACCCCGACCTACCGTGACCGACCCCACCGCGAGCTCCCTGCTCGGCGGCGTCGACGTCGCCCGACCCTGGGTCGGCCGCTCGCACGATGAGCTGGCAGAGCTGACCCGGGAACTGCTCCTGGCTGGGCACCTGATCGACCGATCGGGCATGCCGCACCTGATCTCACGCTTCGGGCGCGAGGGCATGGCGCAGGTGGCGATCGACGAGTGGATGGCCGCCAGCCCGATCTACACCAAGCGGGTGCAGCGGCTGCTCGGCTTCGAGGGCGACACCGTCGAGGTGATCTTCAAGGGCATGCAGCTCGACGTCGGGGCTCCGCCCGAGTTCATGGATTTCCGCTACACGGTCCACGACGATCTCCACGGCGAGTTCCACCTCGACCACTGCGGCGCCCTCATGGACGTGGAGCCCATGGGCGACGACTACGTGCAGGCCATGTGCCACGACATCGAGGACCCCACCTTCGATGCCACCGCTACGGCCACCAACCCCCGGGCCCAGGTGCGGCCGATCCACCGTCCACCCCGAGCGCCTGCGGACCGGGCTCCGCACTGCGCCTGGACGGTCGACATCGTCCCCGACGCCGACCCCCTGCCCTACCCGCCCCAGGCCGAGCAGCTCGGCCGCTCCGGCGCGGCCCTGCTGCCGCTCGCCGCAGCAGACCCCGCCCTGCCCACCGACGACGGCTGGCCTGACTACGCCGGCCCCCTCGATGCCGACCTGGTGATGGAGCAGTTCTCGTCCGCCGCGCTCGGCACCATCGCGGATGAGGTCTGCCTCCAGGGCCACCTGCTCTCACGGGCGTACCTGACCCAGGTCGCCGAGCGGGCCAGCGGCACCGAAGCCGCCGAGATGGGCGGCAAGCAGCTCACCGGGATCGCCGGCGTGACCACCAAGCGGTTGGGCGCCCTGCTCGGCGTCGAGCCGGATCTCGCCGGCATCGCCGCCGTGCTGGCCGTGCACCCGATGTTCCTGCCCCGGGCCTACGTCGACCTGCGGCTCGTCCCAGCCGTCGACGACGTCCTCACCGTCTCGATCGGGCCCTGCCCCGCCACCGACGAGGACGACGGCCTCACCTGGCCGGCGATCCTGGCCGATGGCGACGACGGTGGACTCGTCGCGGCCGTCCAGTGCCTGGCCCCCCTTGCCCGCGTCGAGCGCATCGACCCCGAAGGCGATGCGGTCGCGTCGTGGCGGATCTGGATCGATGCCGATGGCGAACCGGCCCGCCAGGCCGACGAGGTCACGCTCACCGAGTTCTCGACCGGCGTCGACTTCCACTTCGCCCGCCGCGCCTGACGCGCCCGTCATCTGAGCTGAGGTCCTACCGTTCAAGAGGACAGATCCCCCTCTGCCCCCTGGAGCACCCATGCCGCTCGACCCCCGCGTCGCCAAGATCGTCAAGCTGATGAACGCCCTCGATCGCCGGCCTGACGACACGACGATGGCCGAGCGGCGAACGTCGGCGGCGGCGATCGCCCGCAAGGGCGGCTTCCTGGTCATGGCCAAGGGCACCCAAGCTGCCGAGGAGCGGGACATCACCATCCCGGTCGACGGCGGTCGGATCGTCGTGCGGCTCTACGTCCCCCACGCCGGGCGCCGTGCTCCGCTGCACGTCTTCCTGCACGGCGGCGGCTGGTGCTTGGGCACCCTCGACGAGCGCGACCCGCGTTGCCGGGCCATCGCCTCCGGCGCCAACTGCGTGGTGGCGTCGGTCGACTACCGCCTCGCGCCGGAGAACGCCTACCCGACGGCGCCCGAGGACTGCTACGCCGCGCTGACCTGGCTGGTCGACCACGCCGACGAGCTGAACATCGACCCCGACCGGGTCGGCATCAGCGGCGAGTCGGCCGGTGCCAACCTGGCGGCGGCCGTGTGCCTCATGGCCCGCGACCGGTCCGGCCCGGTAATCCGCCACCAGTGGCTCGACGTCCCGGCCGTCGACCTCACGATGTCCCAACCGTCGATCCGGTCGGTCCCCGACGGCCACCTGCTCGACCTGGACACCATCCTCGAGTTCCGCGAGTGCTACCTCGGCGACCTGGACCGCATGACCGAGCCCTACGCCTCGCCTCTGCTGGCCGACGACCTGAGTGGCCTCCCGCCGGCGTGGATCATGAGCTGCGAGTTCGACAAGCTCCGCGACGACGGCATCGCCTACGCGGCCGCTCTCAAGGAGGCCGGCGTCCCTGTCCAGTCCCATGTGCTCGCCGGCCACGTCCACCCGTCGTTCGCCTTCACCCGCCTCCTCCCCTCGGCCAAGGCCTACGAGCGCCGAGCCATCGCGGCCCTCGCCCACGCCCTCCACGCCTGACGGGTCACGCGTCGGGTTCGAGGACCACGGGGTCGCCCAGGGTGACCGAGCCAGGGCGCAAGACGGTGGCGTAGGCGCGGCTGACGGGGCCGTGGCGGTGGTGCATGAGGCCGAAGTGGCCGTCGGTGAACCACGCGGCGTTCTTGCGACACGGCACGGCGTACGAGGAGACCTCGAGCCGCACGCTACCGACCTGGAGGTGGATGCCGGGGACAACGCGGTCCCAGGAGATGCCGGTGGTCGTGATGTTCTCGCCGGCCAGACCCGGCGCAAGCGGATGGCCGTCGGCGCGGAAGGCGTCGATGACGTCGGTGGACCACAGGCACACGGCCTGCCAGGGCCGGCCGTGGTTGCCCCGGTCGTTCTGCCGGTCGCCCTCGACGCCGCCGAAGCCCACCTCGATGGCGGGCCGGGCCTGCTTCGGCACTCCACCGTCGGAGGTGAAGAGGCCAGCGACGGTCCCCTCCTGCCGGGCGCCGAACGCGCCCGCCGAGCGCAGCGCATCCATGCCGGCGCGCCACTCGGCCCACACCAGCGGGAGGCCATCGCCCTCGGCGACCGTTCCGGCGAGGACCTCGTCGAGGATCGCCTCGGCAGCCTGGCGGTGCGGCTCGACCACGCGGGTCATCGGCCCCGGCTGGCGCAGCTCGAGCTGGTCGAACAGCGCCCACCCCGCCGCGAGCGTCGACGACACGTCGCCGCTGGTGAACTCGTACTCGTCGAGCTTCATGGCTCCGAGGCTAGAGGGCCTCAGGTGCGGTCAGCCGCGGAGGGTGGCGCCGTGGGCGGTCTCGACCGCGGCGATGAGGCGGGTGCGGACGTCGGCGACCTCGGCGTCGGTGAGGGTGCGGTCCACGGACTGGAGGCGGACGGCGAACGCCAGGCTGCGACTGCTTTCGTCGATGCCGGTGCCCCGGTAGACGTCGAACAGCCGGACCGACCACACCAGCGGATCGGTGTCCGCGAGGGTGCGCTCGACGTCGATGGCCGAGACGGGCTCGGGCACGACGAAGGCGAGGTCGATGTCGCTCGACGGGAAGCGGCTGATCTGGCGATAGGCGCCGCTGCGGCGGGGCGCGCCGTAGAGGGAACCGAGGTCGACCTCGAGGTAGGCGACCCGCTCGCCGATGTCGTGGCGCGCCAGCACCGCGGGGTCGATCTCGCCGACCCGGCCGAAGACCTCGCCGGCGACGAGCACCTCGGCCCCCCGGGTGGGGTGCAGGCCGGGCAGCGTGGCGTTGCGGACCGACGGCTGCTCGAGGCGGAGCTGCTCGGCGAGGATCTGCCACACCTCGACCGCAGCGGGCGCCTCGCGGCCGGCCAGCACCACGGCCAGGTGCTCGCGCTCGTCGGGCAGGGTCTGGCCCTCGGGCGGGGGAAGGAACACGTGGCCGATCTCCCACACGCCGATGCCCAGCTGGCGCCGGGCGTGGTTGTGGGCGACGGCGGCGACCAGGCCCGGCAGCAGCGCGGTGCGCAGGACCGACTCCTCGGCCACGAGCGGGTTGAGCAGCTCGATGCCAGTCGGGTCCAGGCCCGCATCCGCCAACTGGCCGGGCGCCAGGAACGGGAGCGGCAGCGTCTCGGCCAGACCGAGGCCGCAGAGGAGGCGGCGGACCGCCCGACGCTCGTGCTGGAGGGCCGTCAGCCGGCCGGAGCGGGGCTCGGTGAGCTCCTGGTTCGCGATGTTCCGGTAGCCGTGGTGGCGCCCGACCTCCTCGATCACGTCGATCTCGGTGGCAGAGTCGTAGCGCCAGGTGGGGATGGTCACGGCGTGGTCGTCGCCCACCGGCACCGCGGTGAACCCGATGGGCCCCAGCAGCTCGGCGATCTGCTCCGAGGAGAGCTCCGTGCCCAAGATGGCGTTGACCCGGGCCGTGCGGACCCGCACCAGCGGACGCTCGGGCAGGGTGCCCAGCACATCGACCTGCGTCGGCACCGTCGTGGCGCCGCAGATCTCCGCGGCCAGCTGGCAGAAGCGATCGGCCGCGAGCGCGGTGACCGCGGGATCGCAGCCCTTCTCGAAGCGGGCCGATGCTTCCGAGCGAAGTCCCAGCCGGCGGGAGCTGCGGCTGATGGTGGTGGGGTCGAACCAGGCCATCTCCAACAAGACGTCGGTGGTGGTGTCGCTGATCTCGCCGTCGGCGCCGCCCATAATCCCGGCGATGCCCACGGGGCGGTCGTCGCCGTCGACGATGAGCAGGTCGTCGACGGTCAGCGTGCGCTCCACATCGTCGAGCGTGATCAGGGTCTCCCCCGTCGCGGCCCGCCGGACCCCGAGCGTGCTCCCCCCGACCTTGGCCAGGTCGTAGGGGTGGTTGGGCTGCCCCAGCTCCAACATGACGTAGTTGGAGATGTCGACCATGGCGGAGATGGAGCGCATGCCCAGATGGGCCAGGCGCTGCTGCATCCACGAGGGCGAGGCGGCGGTCGGGTCGACGCCGCGCAGCACCCGGGTGACGAAGCGGCCGCACCCGGCCGGGTCCGCGATGTCGACGGCGAAGGGGACGTCGCTCCCCTGGGCCTCGACGCGGCCGCCCGCGCCGCGGGACTGCCAGGTGACGGCGTCGCCGGCCGGAGCCGCAACCGGCGGCGTCGGCAAGACGAAGCCGACGCCGACCTTGGCGGCGAGGTCACGGGCGAGGCCCGCCACCGACATGGCGTCGGGGCGGTTCGGGTTGACCTCGAGCTCCCAGAGCACATCGGGCTCGATGCCCAGAGCGTCGGTGATGGGGGTGCCGAGGGTGAAGTCGGCCGGCAGGATCAAGATGCCGCTGTGGTCGTCGCCGAGCTCCAGCTCCTTGCCGGAGCAGAGCATGCCGTTGGACCACTCGCCGCGGAGCTTGCGGCGCTCGATCTTCATGCCGCCGGGCATCACGGTGCCGAGGGTCGCGAGGGGCACGAGATCGCCCTCGGCCATGTTGAAGGCGCCGCAGCAGATCTGGAGCGCTTCGCCGTCGCCCCGGTCGACGTCGACCAGCTGGATCTTGTCGGCGTTCGGGTGGGGGCTCAGCGCGAGGACGCGCACGACCTCGATGCCGTCGAGCCCCTCACCCAGGCGCGTCTCCTCCTCCACCGGCGTGCCCAGGTCGTCGAACGCCTCGGCGATGGCCTCGGGAGCGACGGGCGCGTCGAGGAACTCCTGGAGCCAGGAGTGGAGGACCTTCATCAGAACTGCTCCAGGAATCGGATGTCGGTCGAGGCGAGCTCACGGAGGTCGGTGACGCCGTGGCGGGTGGACGCCAGGCGGTCCAGGCCGAAGCCGAACGCGAACCCTGAGTACTCCTCGGGATCGATGCCGCAGTTGGCGAGCACGTTGGGATGGACCATGCCGCAGCCTCCGAGCTCCAGCCAGGTGCCGTCGGGACGCTGAATATCGAACTCGGCGGAGGGCTCGGTGAACGGGAAGTACGAGGGCCGCAGCCGCGACGTCCAGCCCGGGCCGAAGTAGGCCTTGGTGAACATGTCGATGGTGCCGGCGAGGTGGGCGAAGGTGATCCCGCGATCGATGACGAGGCACTCGAGCTGGTGGAACACCGCCAGGTGCGTGGCGTCGGTGGCCTCGTTGCGGTACACCCGCCCCGGCATGACCGAGTAGATCGGGGGCTTCTGGCCCTCCATCACCCGGATCTGCACCGGGGAGGTGTGGGTGCGCAGGACGACCTCCCGGTCGCCGCCCAGGCCCACGAAGAAGGTGTCCTGCATGTCCCGAGCCGGGTGGTACTGCCCGAAGTTGAGGGCGGTGAAGTTGTGCCAGTCGTCTTCGACCTCGGGGCCTTCGGCCACCGTGAAGCCAAGCCCGACGAACACGTCCTCGAGCTCCTCGATGGTCTGGGTGATGAGGTGCAGGTGCCCGGCGTCGCGCCCGGCCCGCACCTCGGTGAGGTCCAGCCGCTCCGCGTGGGCCAGCTCGGCCTGGGCGAGGGCATCGAGCTCCACCCGGCGCGCCGCGACCAGCGCGCGGATGGCCTCGGACGCCTCGTTCATGACGAGGCCGGTCTCCCGGCGGGCGTCGGGATCGAGCTTGCCCAGACCCTTCTTGAGGTCCACCAAGGCCGAGCCCTTGCCGGTGAGCGAACGCTCCGCGTCGGCCAGCGCGTCGAGGCTCGTGGCCTGGGCGATCTGGGTCTCGGCCTGGGCCTGGATGCGGCGGATCTCGTCGATCATGGTGGCGGAACCTTGCCCGCTCTGGGGGTCCCCCGTCCACTTGGTTCGGCACCCTCGGACCGGGTCTGGCGGAGGACCTCGAAGCACAAGACGGTGCCGGCCATGGCGACGTTGAGCGACTCGGTGGGACCGGCCATCGGGATGGTGACCAGGAGGTCCGCCGCGCCCCCTGTCGCCTCGTCGACGCCGCGGGCCTCGCTGCCGAGCACCAGAGCGAGTGGGCCGGTCAGGTCGGTTTGGTCGTAGGGGTCGCCGCCGTCGACCACGGTGGTGGCGATCCGGTACCCGGCGCCCCGCAACCGCGCCACCGCGTCGGCCGGTGATGGCGCCGTCACGACGTCGATGCAGAACAGGGCACCGGCGGACGATCGGACGACCTTGGGGTTGGTCGGGTCGACCCCCCCGGCCACGACGACGGCCCCCGCGCCGGCCGCGGTCGCGGCCCGGATCAGGGTGCCGACGTTGCCGGGGATCTGCAGCTCGGCGAGGACCAGCACGAACGGCGCATCGTCGGGGACCGGCCAGGCCGACTCCCGCTGCGAGACCACCGCGAGGACGCCCTGCGAGGTCGTAACGTCGCCGACGCGGTCGAGCACGCCTCCAGGCAGGGCCCACACCGAGGTCTCCGCGGGGAGCCGATCGATCAGTGCCGCCACGGTTGGCCGGAGGACCGCGGTCTCGTCGACGTAGACGTCCATCACGTCGAGGCCGGCGTCGAGGGCGCCCGCCACGAGGACCGGGCCCTCGACGACCAGCGCCCGCTGCTCGACTCGCTCCTCACGGCGCTTGACCAGTCGGGTCAGGCGTTGGACACGTGGGTTGCGGGCCGACAGCGGGCGCATGGGTCAGTTGGTGCTGCACACCGGACGCCGAGGCGACCGGTGACAGATCAGGAAGCGGCGACCTTGGCGCTGCTGGCCTCGGTGGCCACCTTCACCAGAGCGGTGAACGCGGCCGGGTCGGTGACGGCGAGATCGGCGAGGACCTTGCGATCGACCTCGACCTCAGCCAGCTTCAGGCCGTTGATGAACCGGCTGTAGCTGACGCCGTTTTGGCGGCAGGCGGCGTTGATGCGGGCGATCCACAGCTTGCGGAACTCGCCCTTGCGGGCCCGGCGGTCGCGGAACGCGTACTGCAGGGAGTGCATGACCTGCTCGTTGGCGGCCCGGTACGAACGGCTCTTGTTGCCGTAGTAGCCCTTGGCCCGCTCGAGCGTGGCCCTGCGGTGCTTCTTGGAGTGAACGGCGCGCTTGACTCTTGCCATCTTCGGATCCTCTCGATCAGTTCTTCGGTGCTACTTGCCGAGCATCCGGTTGATGCGGGCGGCGTCGCCGGGAGCGACCACGACCTCGTCCTTGAGCCGACGCTTCACGGTCGACGGCTTCTTCTCGAGGATGTGGTTGCGGAACGCACGACGGCGGCGGAGCTTGCCGCTGCCCGTGGTCTTGAAGCGCTTGGCCGCGCCGCGGTGGGTCTTCATCTTTGGCATCTGTGGGTTCCTCCTGCGCCACCGGGGTGGCTGCGATCTGGGTTCAGGCTTCGGTCTCTGCCTCGACCGGGTCTGGTGCCGGAGCATCTGGGGTCTCGATGGGAGCTTCGGGCGCTTCTGCGACCTCGGCGGGTGCCGGGGCGGTGCCGTCGGCGGCTGACGCGGCCTCCGCCGCCTCAGCCGCGTCGGTCTGCGCCTTCTTCTTGGCTTCGGCCTGGGCCTTCTTGTCCGGGGCCAGGACCATGATCATGTTCCTGGGGCCGTCGAGCTTGGGGTACACCTCGACCTTGCCGGTGTGCTCCACCGCCTCGGCCACCTGGTCGAGGATCTTGCGACCGAGCTCCGGGTGGGCGACCTCTCGCCCTCGGAACATGATCGTGATCTTGACCTTGTGGCCTTCGTCGAGGAACTGCTCCACCTTGCGGGTCTTGGTTCCGAAGTCGCCGCCGCCGATCTTGGGGCGGTACTTCATCTCCTTGATGACCACGTTGGTGCTCTTGCGCCGGGACTCCTTGGCCTTCTGGGCCGCCTCGTACTTGTACTTGCCGTAGTCCATGACTCGGCAGACGGGCGGGTTGGCCTTGTCGGCGACCTCGACGAGGTCGAGATCGAGCGCCCTGGCGTAGTTGAGTGCCTCGGGCAGCGGCTTGATCCCGATCTGTTCCCCTTCGGGTCCGACGAGTCGGACCTCCCGGGCTCGGATGCGATCGTTGATCCGCGGCTCGTTGGTGCTGGGTGGCGGTGCTATGGCCGGTGGCTCTTCATCAAGTGCGTAGGTCCTCCCTGACGCAGGTTGCGATTCGTGGATGTGGCACACCCGCGATCGGCCCCGAAAAGCACGAAAGCGGATGTCGGAAAAGCCGACATCCGCGAGCGCCGGAGCGCTTGTGGCATCGACCCGGGCGCACGGTGCTCCGAGGAGCGGGTGGCCGGGTGGGGGCGAGGCCCCGCTTTCCCTTGTTCTTGCGTGTCGTAGGGTACCAGCCATCCCGCCCTCCCCGGCAACTCCGGGTGAGGACCCTGCCGCCTCAAGCGCGGCCCCGATCGAACGAGGAGCTCCCGAATGAGCCTGTGGACCCCAGGTGGCGAGCACGAAGTGCCGAAGGACGACAGCGGTGCGGCGAGCACCCCGACCGGTGCACCCGGCGCGGCCGGAGCCCCCGGTCAGCCGCCCCTGAGCGCGGAGCAGGAGGCCGAGGCGGCGCAGATCGCGGCCGAGATGGCCGAGGTCCGGGCTCAGCTCGGCCAGGTGCCCGCGGCCCAGGTCGTCGCCAACCACGCCATGGGCTGCTGGGAGCTCGCTGCCATCCACCTCTCCGCGCAACCGCCCAAGTTCGAAGAGGCCCAGATCGCCATCGACGCCTTCGGCGCCCTGACCGAGGTCCTCACGGGCAAGCTCGGCGAGGACGAGGCCACCCTGGCCGATGCCCTGGCCCAGCTGCGGCTGGCGTTCGTCCAGATGAAGGCCAGCTTCGGCGAAGGTGACGCTCCCTCCGAGGGCTGATCAGGTCCGGCGGCGGACGGCCACGGCCTCGAGGCCCGTCGGCCCCGGGACCACCTCGAACATCACCCAGGTCCCCGCAGCGATGGTGCGGGACCCGTCCGCGATGCGCGTGCAGTGGAAGAACCAGGACTCGTCGGCATCATCGGCGGTGACCGTGCCCGTTCCGACGTGGTCGTCGAACGTGGTGACCCGCCCGGTCCGGGTGCCGAAGGCGGCCGCGAGTCCGAAGGGTCCCGTCATCGTCAGTGGATGATCTTGGCCAAGGGGAGCTCGATGATGTCGGAGGCTCCGGCGTCCTTGAGCGCCGGGATCAAGATGTTGATGCCCCGCCGCTCGACGACCGTCTCCACCGCGTAGCCGCCATCGCCGTGCAGCTTCGACACGGTGGGCGCCTTCATCGACGGCAGCAGCTCGATCACCCCGTCCAGATCGGTGTCGGCGACGTTGAGCTTGACCAGGACCTTGCCCCGGGCCTCCAGCACGCCCTGCAGCAGGGTGCGGATCTGGCCCATGGCGTGGGCCTTGTCGGGGTTCTCGTAGGCGGCCGGGTTGGCGACGAGCTCGGTGTAGCTCTGGAGGATCTGGTCGATGACCTTGAGCCCGGCGGCCTGGATGGCCCGGCCGCCTACGAGAACCCCGACAAGGCCC